>JARWGK010000113.1:0-5445 GCA_040409725.1 Natronomonas sp. | reverse complement strand
ATCGGACTACTCAATCCGGCACTGGCAGGGATCGCGATGGGGGCTTCGAGCGTCTCCGTCGTCTCCAACAGCCTCGGATTCATGAAGTGGGACCCGGACGAAGATTACGTGTTTCTGCCCGTCCGCCCGCTCGTCTGGCTTTCCGATCGGGTGTGACTTCCGCGACCCGGGTTCTCTGCGGGTCGACCCACCGCGGGGACACCGAAGCGTTTTGTTTCGGTGGATCTCACCCACGGTATGAACAGACGGCGGCTGCTGTGTCTCACCGCCGCGACCGTGACGGCAACCGCCGGATGCACCGGCGACGACGTCGGTTCGACCGTCACCGAACCCGACGAGCGTCCACCCGGTGTCGGGGAGCGTGAACTCGACATCGAGGCCGTTATCGAGACGACGAAAGCGGCCGTCGGGCGGGAGTCGGTCGCCTTCGAACGTGCGGAGATTCGGGGCGATCGCACCGACGATCCGGGCACCCGCGTCGAAATCCGTGTCGACGACGACAGCGAGACGATCCTCTTCGGCCGGGAAGACGACAGAGAGGCGTTTCAGCGTGAGGTGTACTACGACGACGACGGGAGCTTTCAGTGTCGAAAACGGGGCGACGACGCCACCTTCAGCTGGAGTCCGGAGTCGTTCGCGGCGTTTCGGGGGACGATTCCCGATGAAATCGAATTCTGGCTCCGGCCACTCGTGGCGCGGCTCGTCTACGACGAGGTTCGATGGGACGACGACCACTACACGGCGTCCGTCGTGGGATTCGACGATCCCGAGGTCACGGTGAGCGAGGGATCGATTGCGCTTTCCTCCGATGGCGTCTTTCTCGACCTCGACGTCGAACTCGACAGGGACGCGGGTGGACGCGGACTGTTTCTTTCGTCTATCGACGAACGAGAAACGGCGACGGTCGACGAACCCGAGTGGCTGTCGGAGGCGAGAGATGCGACGACGGACGGATCCGGCCGGTCCTGATCGGCCCCGATTATCGCCGTTCGAATACGGCGAGTGGACGGTGGGACACCCATACTCGCCGATGACACCGGTTTGCCCAACTGCGGTGCCACAGGCAATCTGCCACGACAATATATAAGCGTGTCGGCGACGGGAACCGCGAGGCCGATCGACGAACACGCTCATAAGCCGGTGCCCGAAAGGATCGTACGTGTTCGATCGAATCCGCTCGGGACTTCGGCGTTCGCTGCCGTTCGTTGGAACGCTGTATCTCGTCTATCTGGCGACACAGCCGCCGCCGGCCCGCTGGGTCGGGATCGCCTGTCTGGTGGTGGTGACCCCGTTTCTGCTCGGCTGGGCGCTCGGCCGATTCTTCGATACCGGCCCGTGGGCCGACGCCGATGGCTGATCGCCTACGGCTTGTGGGTGAAAATAAAGGCCTGATCGTCTTCGACGCCGACACAGAGATCCAGTTGCTTCGAGAGGTTGAGACTCGTCGGATTCGTCTTACAGACGACGAGGTCGTCGAACGGCTCTTCGCAGGCTGGACAGGCGACCGAAACCGTGTTCTGGTAGGATTTGATCGCCTCGTTTTCCCGACGGGGAGTGAGCGACGCCAGAAGTTCGTCTGTATCGATGTCCATACGCAAAAAAGTGCCCCCCGCCTATTGAATCCTGCCGGTGGTATGTGGGGAAGACACACCCGTACCTGTCGGCCAGCAAATATATTAACGGCTGTCGGATACTGAATAGCGTGAACCGACGACAGTATCTCAAGACGGCGGGAATCGCCGCGACAGGCGTTGCACTCGCAGGGTGTGCAGGAAACGGCTCCGAGGACGGGACTGACACGGCAGAGACGGGAATACTCGAAGCGCGCGTCTCCGATCAGCCACAGGACATCGGTGACTTCGAGCGACTGGTCGTCACCATCCACGAGATCAGGATCGGACCACGGCGTGGAGCAGACGAAGACGAGGATGCCGATGCCGATGCCGAGGACGACACGGACGAGGCAGACGAGACAGACGAAACCGAAGAGGGCAGCGTCGCCCTCCTTGGAAACCACGACGAGGACGAAGACGACGGGGGGATGGGCGACGACGGAGACGCTGATGACGAAGATGCGGACGATCACGAGGAACAGGGCGATCCCGACCGCGAGCGAGTGATCGAGGTCGACGACGTCGAGGCCGACCTGGTCCAGTTGCAGGGTGATGCGAGTCAGTTCGTCGACGAAGCCGAACTCGAAACAGGGACGTACAACTACCTGAAACTCTCCATTCGAGACGAGGTCGATGCAGCACTCGAAGACGGCGGCGAAGCGGAGGTCATGACGCCGGGCAACGCGCCGCTGATGTTCAACGAGGCATTCGACATTCGAGCGAACACGAGGACCCGCTTCACCGCGGATTTCGCCCCCGTCCGACAGGGTCAGACCGGGCGGTATCTGCTCAGACCGGTTCCAGACGAGATCCGGATCGAATACGAAGAGGAGGGTGCAGACGACGAAGAGACAGACGACGAAGACGCCGACGACGAATCCGATTCGGACGACGAGTAACGTCCTGAAACGGCCACTAGGGTTATATTCCTCTGTTTCCTCGTTGTAGCAATGAGCCGGTCGTATCGATCGAATGAGGGCTGGAGCCGCCGGATCCGACAGATCCTGGCGACGACGCGGGGCCAATCGTCGCCGATCGGCGTCGTGTTGATCATCGGGATCACCCTTCTCGCGGCGACGACGATCGTTCTCGTCGGATCTGCGGCGATCGACGATACGACCCGTGACTCACAGCTTTCCTCGGCCGAAAAGACGCTGACGAGCTTCGACTCCCGGGCGGCACAGGTTGGTCTCGGTGACTCGACCCGTGGAACCGTCTCACTCGACGGCGGTGGCCCCGGAACCTACCAGGTCGACTCCGACGCCGGTGAGATTCGACTCACACACGAGGACTACGACGGCGAGGGATCCGTCGAGGATATCGGCCAACTGTCGATGGGCGAGTTCGTCTACGAACTCGACGGGACGACGATCGCCTATCAGGGCGGTGGTGTCTGGCGACAAAGCTCCGGCGGCGGCGTAACCATGATCTCGCCCCCGGAGTTCCACTATCGGGGTTCGACACTTACGCTTCCGATGATTCAGATCGACGGGGACGGGGCACTCGCCGGGACCGGACGCGCTACGGTCACCAGAGAATCACAGCCACAATCGGTGTTCCCGAGCGGAGACCAGTACGACGGTACGAGCAAGCCGTATGCCAATCCGATCGAAAACGGCACCTTCGTCATCGAAATCGAATCCAGATACTGTGAGGGCTGGCGGGGATACCTCCAAGATCGCACGGACGGAGACGTTTCCGAGTGCGTCAACGACACCGTCACGGCCGAACTGGTTTCCTTCGGGACACAGGGAGAGTTTCCCGTCAACGATGGCAACGAACTCCTCGTTCGTGGCGTCGAGGAACTCGAGGAGTTCGAACTCGTGTTCCGGCAGTCCGAGAAGGGTCAATCGACGTTCAACAGCTTCGATTGGTCGATGAGCGAAGAGAACGGCGATCAGCAGTTCGAGGTCTACTTCAATGACAACAACGACGACACACTGACCGGCGTCATCTACTACAGCGATGACGGCGGAGAGACCTACGAAGCGTGGAGCTATGATGGATTCGAGGTCGAGGAAGATGAAAACGGGGTCGAGTTTGCGACGGTAGATCTGCTCGGTGATACGAATATGACCTACGACGACGACACCGTGTATGAATCCGGTGGTGAAAGAGAGAGCGAGAGCCTTCCGGTGTTCCGCGGCGATGCCGAAGATCACAGCCCGGATACGATCGTCAACGGTACCGTCGATCCGGGCGACACAGCATCCATCAAAGAAATAATCAAAACGTATGTCGAGGAGATGGGCGATATGAACCTCGACATCCAGGAAGGGAACGCGGCGGAGATGTCCGACAGTTCGTTCGGTAATATCGACTACGATGGCGACGGTCGCGTCGTGCAGTTCATCCACGTCACAGAAAACGAAGTTCGGATCACACTCGGTTGACCGTATCAGCTAAGCTCGACGTCGATGCTTATCGAGGCGTAGTACAGTTCCTCTGGCTCGATCGTCCCGGTTATTTCCCCGTAGTTCCCGCCAGGATCACCACAGACGACGACGTCTCCGTCGGTGGTGCAGTACGTCTCCGTCTCGTCGAACGCTGCTCGGAGTTCACCTTCGAGATACCGCTCCCACGCGTCGGTGTGTTCGGATTCGATCTGGATCTGAATATCGGTCGGATCGTCTCGTTCGACGATCCGCAGCCGCGGGCTCGCTCCGGTCGTTCTGATGAGAACTGTCGTGTCTCCGGCTATCGACTGCTGTCCGCCCCGGGTGTCGAGTACGCGGATCACCATCCGTTCGTCGTCGATCAGGAAATCAGGTTCACGCACCATCACGGAGCTTCCAGATCCGTCCGAACGGATCACCGCACCAGTCTCGTAGGTGATCTGGGTCTGTGATCCGTCGGGACTGAACACGATCGGTCTGGGCTGTCTCGCGATCGTCTGTCCGTCCTCGGAGACGCTGAACAGTTGCTCGTCGACGACCTCGATCGAGGCCGCAGAAAGGCTGATCTCCGTCGCCCGGTTCGGTGCCTCGCCGCGGGCGGTCTTCTGGAGGTTGTTCGCAAACACGTCGAATGCGCGTTCGGCGTTGTTGACCCGCTCGAAGTCTCGGGCGTCCTCCAGTCCGCCGAGGCCGCCGACGAAGACGATGCCGATCGTCGTGAGGATGAGTGAGACGATCAACACGAAGCCGATGACTTCACTCACTCCGCGGTCGTCGTTTCGCAAGCTATCCATTTCGAACCACCACCTCACCGGTTCCGGCGTCGAATTCGGCGACGACGAGCCCGCCGGTCGCCTGTGCCCCGTCGTTGAGCCGACCGGCGTCGACCGACAGTCCGATTTCGACCGTGACCGACGGTGCCGTCGAGCGGAGTTCGAGGAACGTTTCGCCACCGTTTGCGTGGATCTCGATCGTGTACGATCCGCCGACGGTCTGTTCGGGCAGCTGTCGCTGGACCGCGGAATCGTCGCTTCCGGCGCGTGCGAGTCGATCCGCGGTGGCGATGTCGGCCGAGACCTGCTGTCCAATCGCCTGCAGTTCGCTTTCGACCGTCTGTTCGCGTTCCGTATCGAGGAAGCCACCGCCAGCGATCAACAGCCCGGTGATCAGGATGGTCGTGATACCGAGCGTCAACACGTATCCGACGACCGGCGCGGCCGCCCGCCTTCGTGGTCCGTCCCGGCTCACATTCGCCATACTGTCACCTCGACCTGAACGACATCGTACACGTCGGTGCCGTCCTCGTAGGTGTCGAACGGATCGGCGTTTCCGTCGGCCGGATCTCCGAGTTCCTCGCCACTTTCGAGTTCGTCGCCGTCGTACAGCGTCACGCTCTGTCTTGCCGTCACGGCGTTGTCGGTCGGCGTCCCGCGATC
>JARWGK010000112.1:0-24813 GCA_040409725.1 Natronomonas sp. | reverse complement strand
GGCGATACGAAACGGAGTCAGGAAAACATCGAGGAGGCCGTCGCGGACATCGTCGACACCGGTGCGATGCCGCTCATCATCGGCGGCGACCACTCGATCAGCTATCCCGACATCAAGGGCTGGGCGGAGGCAAACGACTACGACGACATCGGTCTCATCCACTTCGACTGTCACGCCGACACCGGCGAGGACGGCCTCACCGGCTTCAAATACGACCACGGCGCGTGGGTCAAGCGGGTCCACGACCTCGACATCATGGACGGCGACAACTACACGCTGATCGGTCCGCGCGGCTTCTGGCCCGGCCCGGACACCTACGAGGCGATGCGTGAGGCCGGCATGAAGTGGTACACCGCGGGCGAGGTGGCCGAATACGACCTCTCTGCGATCGCACAGGACGCAGTCGACCGGGCCACGGACGGCACCGACGCCGTCTGGATTTCCTTCGACGTCGACGTGATGGACCCGGCGTACTGTCCAGGAACCGGCGAACCCGAACCGGGTGGCCTCATGCCACGCGAGGCCTTCACGATGATCCGAGAGATCACGAAACAGATGGATCCGGACAACGTCGGATTCGACGTCGTCGAGGTCGCCCCACAGTACGACGTCAGCGACACCAACTCATACAACGGCGGCATCACGAGTGGGTTTGCGAACCGACTCTGCATCGAGGTGATGGGCGGACTCGCCCTCGCAGAACGCGGCCTCGAATCCGGATCGCCGATCAAACCGAAGGAACCGCTTCAGAAGACACAACAGGCACCGACCGCCGACGACGACTGATCGATCGTTACTCGCCTCGGCCGTCCGTCGCAACCGGTCGCACCGAGGCGGTCCCGCCACCGATCGCTCGGGCGCGGGCGAGTTCCGATTCGATGGCATCCGTGACCGCCTCGTGTGTCCCGAGTGGGTCGGCGTACGTGATCCCTCCGCGATCGAGTTCGATCCGCTCGGGGATGGCGTCGTCGGTCTCCTCACAGCCGGCGATGAAAAATGGAACGACGACGGCCGTATCGCCGGTCAGGTTGTACCGAATACACTCCGCCGCGGGATTCTGCAGCAGGTAGGCGGTGGCGACCGTATCGAACGCGCCGGAGTCCCGCAGTCGATCCGCGTGCTGTTCCGTGACGCCTCGTGGCTCCGACAGGGAGGTGTCCCCGAAGGCGACGATGCCGACGGAAACGTCCCGTGTCGTATCGCCTATCCCGGCATCCGAATCGATTGCCTCCCGTGCCCGGTCCGTGAGCGCCTGTGTCACCGCCGGACTCGTTCCGACCGGTTCACAGTGGTTGGCCGACGGAAACGCCCCCGGGATCCCCTGTATCGTCTCTCGGTCCGGGGCGACCGTCATCGGAACGACGTAGACGTCCTCACCACCGACTCCGGCGTCGAGTTCCGCCGGCTCCCGGTCGTACGTCGCGACTCGGACCCGATCGGCAGCATCGCGGTCCCGCAACCGCGCTGCGTGTGTCTCCGTCACGCTTCGTGTGTGCTTGCGGCCGACGAGGAGAAGTGTGTCCGACATGGATAGTTTTTCAAGTTTGGTTGTATTAGGGCAACTGTGATTGAAACGACCCGTGGAACCGACTGTGGATGCGGTTCACAAATAACTTTCGACGCGGGTGAACCGGCCACGCCGACCACCGTCCACCCACCCCACGTGCCATGACCCGATTCGTCCTCTGTGCCGGGTCGACCGAAACCGCGGAAATCGACGGAATCAGCGCTGCTGGCGCCGATTCGGCGGTGATGGCTCACACCCCGAGCGCCGACGCTGAAATCCTCACCTACGGCGAACCGATCCGCTCGCCGGTCGTCCCCGTCTCCCCGAGTGGGTGTCCCACGCCGGCAGCCCTCTCCCGGGTCGTTCTGGCCTCCCTCGACGTCGACCTCACCGTCGTCGACGCCGGGTTGCAACGACCGACCGCCGCCCCGACCGTCACCGTCGGCGCCCGCCCCGGCGAGGACATCCGTGAATCCGACCCGGTTTCGACTGCCCCCGGTGCCTTCGCCGCCGCCCGGGAGTTCGGCCGTGCGCTGCCGGACGACGAGGTGTTTCTCGCGGAGACGATCCCGGGCGGGACGACGACCGCACTCGGGGTTCTCGAAGCCCTCGGCGAGGCCGACGCCGTCGGTGGGGTCTCCTCTTCGCTTCCGGACAATCCACTCGAACGAAAGCGCGAAATCGTCACAGCGGCCCTCGCGTCGTCGTCGCTTTCCCCCGGCGACGCTGCCGGCGATCCGACCGTCGCGTTGCGGCGCGTCGGCGATCCAGTTCTCGCCACCGCGGCGGGCATCGCCGCCGGTGCGATCGAGACCGACACGGCCGTCACACTCGCCGGCGGAACCCAGTTGCTCGCCGTCGCTGCCTGCCTCCGACACGCCGGCTACGAGACGGAACTCCCGGTTGCGACGACGACGTTCGTCGCAGAGGACCCCGCCGTCGACCTCGAGGACGCCGCCGACACGTTGAACCTCTCGATTTCGGCGATGGATCCGGGATTCTCCGATGTACACCCCGCCGAAGCCGCGTATCTGGCTGGCGAGGCGAAGGAGGGCGTCGGCATGGGCGGCGCCCTCGCCCTCGCCGACCGTCTCCGTCTTCCTCGCTCCGAGATTCGGACCGAGTTCAGGCGGATCGCGGACCGACTGACCGAACGGACGAAACCGATCGCGGGTGACGATCGATGAAGGGGTTCGTCCTCGGCGGCACCGCATCCGGCGTCGGCAAGACCGTCTGTACACTCGCCGTCCTCGAAGCGCTGCAGGACGCCGGCATGGATCCACAACCGGCGAAGGCCGGTCCGGATTTCATCGATCCGAGCCACCACGCCGTCGTCGCAGACCGGCCGTCGCGGACCCTCGATCCGTGGCTGTCCGGCCCCGACGGCTGTCGGCGCAACTACCACCGCGGCACCGGCGACATCTGCGTCGTCGAGGGGATGATGGGGCTGTACGACGGCACGAACTCGACCGCACTCGTCGCCGAGACGCTCGACCTTCCCGTCGTGTTGGTCGTCGATGCGAGTGCCGGCATGGAGAGTGTCGGCGCCTCCGCACTCGGCTTCCGTGAGTACGCTGCGGTCGCCGACCGCGACATCGACGTCGTCGGCGTGATCGCGATCCGCGCTCACGGTGGTCGACACGCCGACGGGATCCGATCGGCCCTCCCCGACGACATCGACTATCTCGGTCGGATCCCCCCGGATCCGGATCTGGAGATCCCCGACCGACACCTCGGACTGGAGATGGGTTCGGAGGCGCCGATCGACGAGGCGGCGATCGAATCGGCGGCCGAGACGATCGATGCGACCGCACTCGCTGCGGTTGCCCGGGAGCCACCCCGTCCAGATCCGGCTTCACGCTCCGAGACGACCGACACGCCGGGACCGACCGTCGCCGTCGCCGCAGACGCCGCCTTCTGCTTCAGCTATCCGGCGACGACCGAACGACTCCGCGCGGACGGGGATCTCGTCACCTTCTCGCCGGTCGCGGGCGATCCGGTCCCCGACGCTGACGGGGTCTACCTCCCCGGGGGCTATCCCGAACTGTACGCCGACGATCTGTCAGACGGCGGAACGCTCGACGCCCTCGGCGACCGCGCCGCCGATGGCCTCCCCGTCTTCGGCGAATGTGGCGGGCTGATGGCTCTCTCGGAGTCACTGACGACGGTCGACGGCGACACCTACGGGATGGCCGGTGTACTCCCGGCGACCGTGACGATGCAGGAGCGGTATCAGGCACTCGATCACGTCGAGTTGACGGCGACGCGAGAGACGCCGATTGCCGAGGCGGGCGATCGGTGCCGCGGCCACGAGTTCCACTACTCGGCGGCCGACGTCGCCGCCGACGCCACCTTCGGGTTCGACGTCGAACGCGGCGACGGGATCGACGGCCACGACGGACTCACCGAGTACCAGACTCTGGGCACCTACTGTCACTTCCACGCCGAATCCGGCGTCTTCGATGCGTTTCTCGACGCCGTCCGATGATCGTCAGTAGGCGGTTTCCGCGTCGAGATACGTCCGCGTTCGCCAGACGACGTCGGCGACGGCGGTGATCGTCCCTCCGACGACGACGGCGATTCCTGCCGCCGCCGGCACCGTCCCGACGCCGACCCCGACGGCCACGAGGACGGTACCAGCCCCACCGACAGCCCACACCCGCCACCGTCCGCCCGGTGGCACGACGCGGTTTGCCCGCCCGACCGCCTCCCGAAGCGTCGCGGTATCGACCATCAGCGCGGGGAGTACGAACACGTCACACCCGGCCGCGACCTCGCTCCGCCGGACATCTCCTTCGTCGAGGTACGTTTCGAGATCCCCGACGGCAAGCAGCGTCTTGAGCCAGGAAACGACCGGTCTCCGGCGTCGGTAGACGCCTCGTGCGGTCGCGGTGACGGTCGTTCCGGTTCCCCGCAGTTCTCGTCCGACGACGTAGCTGATCGCGGCAGCGAACGGGATCCACGCCACGACGGCCGCCGCCACGACGGCCGCCGCCGCGACGAGCAGAAGCAACTGTCCGACGCCGCCGAGTGAGCCGGAGTTGCTCAACACCGACGCCTCGACGCGACCGACGAGCCACGCACCCAGACCCGCCACGCCGGTGACGACGACGACAGCCGCCGTCGCACAACACAGCACCACGACCGACAGAAGCGACCGACCTCCCATCGGTCGATACAACGGACGATATCCTCAAAAAGCCCCCTACCGAGCGTCCGCCTTCGGCTCACCGCTCCGGGGCCGGAACGCCCTCCGGATCGTCCAGTTCCTCGAAGCGATCCTGTAGCTCCCGGATCCGGTCGCGGATGTCCGCGGCCAACTCGAACTCCAGATTCGCCGCCGCCTCGTCCATCCGATCGCGCAACTCCTCGATCAGCGCCGCTGCCTCGCCGGCGGAGTCGATATCCGACTCCGCGACCTCGCCGGTTTCGGTCTTCGCTCCCGGCAGATTCGTCTCTCCGATCTCCTTTTGAATCGACGCCGGCTCGTGGCCGTGTTCGGCGTTGTACGCCCGCTGGATTTCACGCCGCCGCCGCGTTTCGTCGATCGCAGCCCTCATCGCATCCGTCTCCTCGTCGGCGTACAACACGGCTCGGCCGTCGACGTTTCTCGCCGCCCGTCCCATCGTCTGGACGAGCATCGTCTCCGAGCGGAGAAAGCCCTCCTGGTCGGCATCGAGGATCGCGACCAGGCTCACCTCCGGGATGTCGAGTCCCTCGCGCAGCAGGTTGATGCCGACGAGCACCTGTATCTCTCCGAGCCGCAGCGATCGAACGAGTTCGTGTCGCTCCAAGGTGTCCGTCTCGTCGTGCATGTAGGCGACGTCGACGCCGGCGCCATCGAGATACTCGGTCAGATCCTCGGCCATGCGCTTCGTCAGCGTCGTCACGAGGGCGCGTTCACCGTCGTCCAACGCCTCGATTCGATCGATGAGATCCTCGACCTGTCCGTCGGCCGGTCGCACCTCGATCTCCGGATCGACGAGGTACGTCGGCCTGACGATCTGTTCGACCACCTGCTCTGAGACCTCCCGCTCGTAGTCGCCGGGCGTCGCCGAGACGTACAGCGTTTCGTCGGTCTTTTCTTCGAACTCCTCGAAGGTCAGGGGACGGTTGTCGTAGGCCGTCGGCAGCCGAAACCCGTTTTCGACGAGTGACTCCTTCCGGGAGCGGTCGCCCTCGTACTGGCCCCGGATCTGCGGCAGGGTGACGTGGGATTCATCGACCACCGTCAGGAACTCTTCGGGGAAGTAATCCAGCAGGGTGTAGGGGGCCTCCCCCGACTCCCGATCCGACATGTGGACGGAGTAGTTCTCGATGCCCGAACAGTAGCCCGTCTCCTCCAGCATCTCGATGTCGAACGTCGTTCGCTCCTCGATCCGCTGGGCGGCGACGAGATCGCCCTGCCGCTGGAAGTAGCTGATCCGCTCGTCGAGCAACATCTCGATTTCATCAATCGCCTGCTGGAGCCGCTTTTGTGGGATCGAGTAGTGCTCCGCCGGGTGAATCAACGCCGCCGGCTCGTCGGATTCGATCTCCCCGGAGACGGTGTCGACCTTCCGGATTCCGTCGACCTCGTCGCCCCAGAACTCGATCCGTAAGGCGTACCGTCCGTACATCGGATACACCTCGACCGTGTCGCCGCGGACGCGGAAGGTGCCCTGCTGGAAGTCGACGTCGTTGCGCTCGTAGTTCCTGTCGACGAGTTCGGCGAGCAGCTTCTCTCTGCCCAACTCCTCGCCCTCTTCGATCCGCAGCGCGAGTGATTCGTAGTTGTTCGGGTCACCGAGTCCGTAGATCGCCGACACCGAGGCGACGACGATCACGTCGTCCCGCGTCAGAAGCGACCGCGTCGCAGAGTGTCGCAGCCGATCGATCTCCTCGTTGATCGACAGATCCTTGTCGATGTACGTGTCGGTCTGCTCGACGTAGGCCTCCGGCTGGTAGTAGTCGTAGTAGGAGACGAAATATTCTACTGCATTATCCGGGAACAGTTCGCGGAACTCCTCGTACAGCTGTGCGGCGAGGGTCTTGTTGTGGGCGATGACGAGCGTCGGCGTCTGGAGTTCCTCTATGACCCACGAGACGGTGTTCGTCTTCCCGGACCCGGTTACTCCGAGGAGGGTCTGTTTTTCGGCTCCCTCCCGGAATCCCGTCGTCAGCTTCTCGATCGCCTCGGGCTGGTCGCCGGCCGGGTCGAAGGGGGCGTCGACCGCGAAGCGCCGATCCACCTCGGGTCGATCCGGTTCGATCGGTCCCGTATCGCTCATTGTGTTACCGTGGGCCCGAACCCACTTCAGCCGCTCGCCCTCCCGGTGGCTCGTGCAGTTTATGCCCGACCGACTCACACCCTCGGGTATGTCGAACTCGAATCGGAAGGGCGACCGCCGCGAGCGGGAACTCGTCAACAAACTCGACGAGGCCGGGTTCGCGGTGATGCGCGCGCCGGCGTCCGGCAGCGCGACCGAGCGGGAACTCCCCGACGTACTCGCCGGTGACGGCGAGCAGTTTCTCGCAATCGAGGCGAAATCCTCCGCCGGCGACCCGATCTATCTCTCCGGCGAGGAGATCGAAGCCCTCGTCTACTTCGCTCAGAACTTCGGCGCAAAGCCCCGCGTCGCCGTCCGGTTCGACCGCGAGGACTGGTATTTTTTCCATCCGGGGGATCTGTACACGACCGACGGCGGCAACTACCGCGTCAAACGGGAGACGGCCATCAGAGACGGGACCGATTTCCCGGAACTCGCCGGTGACACGGAGCGCGTGACACTCGAGGAGGCCGTCGAACCGGCGGCGTCGGACGACGACATCGTGGATGTTCTGGAGGCGCTGCAGCGCGGCGATATCTCGATCGAAGACGCCGCGGCGATGCTGTGAGGCCGCATCGGCCGCGACGGCTTCGAAGCGCTTTTGAGTGGTTCAATCGGAAGTGTCCGTATGGATCGTGAGGCCGCCGTCGAAGCTGCAATCGCAATCGGCGGCGTTGTGGTCATGGTCGCGGTCGTCGTCTGGATCGGAACAGCCTACGGTGCCGACGGGCTCGGTCCCGACGGCGGTCTCGCGCTCGTCGGTGCGGTCGGATTTTTCATCCTGCTGATGTCCGGTATCGGGATCGCGCTGTCGTTCCGAAGCTGAATCTGGCTCACTCGATCGCCTCCTCGCGCCACTCCGTCACCTGTCCGTCCGGCGTCCTCGAGAGCCGCTTTTCGTAGTACGAAAGCGGGTGATCGATCGTCTCACACAGATCGTCCGGTTCGATACAGTCGCCGTACTCGACCATCGTCGCACACGACGGCGGCGTGGTGACCGGTCCGCTCTCGTCTGTGAGTCGCCGCATCTGCGCCGCGAAGTCCTCGGCCGCTGCTCCCGAGAGCCCACACAGTTCGACGGCTTCGGCGGCTTCGAGCCCCGAACAGGCGAGAAACGAGGCGAGTGAAAACCGGGAGTGATCCGGCAGCGTCTCTCCGGATCGGACACGGGACAAAAGTGCCCTCATACACGGCGGAAACTGCGGCGGCGACACGACATCGAACGCTGTTGGCGGGTCGAGATCGGCGATCGCCCCCCGGATCACGTCGAGTTCTTCGGCGAGTTGCTCGGCCAGTGGATCCGGAACGGAGATCGGAAGTCCCGTCCGCACCCGACGGGCGATCGCCTCCCGCAACAGGGTGTACAGCTCCGGGCGCGTCACCGGCAGCGTTCCCGCATCGAGCGGACGGTTGACGAGCCGAAAGCGGTCGTCGTCGAGTTCGGCCGCGAGACGCAGGTAGTCGGTGACGCCGACAGAAAACGAACCCTCACCGGTCGGCTGGACCGCAGAGAGGCCGAACTCCGACAGCAGCATATCGAGCGTGAGACGATCCTGTCGATCGCTCTTCAGTGACATCTCCTGTTTGAAGTCCCGCTCGAACCGTTCCCGTGCGACCGCGGCTTCGGCAGCGGCGTACTTCTGGGTCGCACCCGGCACGTCGAGCAGCGACACGAGGATCCGTGCGATCGGATACGACAACAGCTCCGTCCGTACCGCCGGCGTCGGCCCGTCCGGTTCGACCGTGCCTTCGAGTAAGGCTCGCTTCAGCCGCTCACGCCCCCGACGCACCGCTGGCCCCTCCTCTGCGACGACCGATCCGAGGTCGACGTCGGCCGCCTCGACGGCGTCGCGTGACGCGTCGAGAAACGGATATCGGGCGTGGAGCCGTTTCATACCGTCTCTTTCCCCGGACCGCCGATAAACGCAACGGACCGGCAAACGGCCGACCGCCCCGTCCCGTCACACGTTCCGATCGGTACTCACTTCACCCGTCGCCGTCATCTCCCCCCGTGCGCCTTCGGTACCGCTGTCCGGACTGCCGGACGACGAGCAACCTCCACGACCCCGGCTGTGAGTTCGAGGGTGTCGAACGCGTCGCCGTCGAGGCGGCGTACGTCGACGTACTGTCGGTGCTTTCGACCGGCGACTGCTCGGAGGACGACCTCCGGGCGTCGATCGACGGTCGCTGGAGTGGCCTCCACGGCGCGGTGCTGTCCCGACTCCGCGGCGACCGGCGGGTCGTCGAGGAAGACGACGCCCTGCGGCTGCTTCCGCCGGCGGAGTACAAGGAACTGGTCTCGAAGCCGACCTTCGAGCCGCTTGCGACGATCTACGAACAGGGCAGCGTCCCCGGTGCCCACGACAACAGCGTCTTCTCCCTCATCGCGTTTTACGAGATGGTCGGTCTCTCCTGGGCGGAAACCCGCGAGAACGTAATCGAGTGGCTCGAAACCTCGGGCACCTGGGATCGAGGCGGCTTCGAGGAGTCATCGCCGGCGGAACTCGTCGATTCCAAGCGCCACGTCTACGAGGCCGGCTACGGGTGGAAGGAGAAAGCAACGGCCGCAAAGGCCGTCATCGACCGCCACCTCGGCTGACGGTCGACACGGTCTCCGGCCGGAGGTGGTAGTCGGGTTCGCCGGTGGTGGTGGCGTTGTCAGACGGACAGTGTATGGTGGCGAACCCAGCGGTGTGTTTGAGTGGCTCGTAAAGAATCTTCTGGCACCCGACGATCCATACCGATGGCGACCGAACGTCCCCGTATGTCCGACGAAGACAAATACCGTCTGCTCGCGGTCGGCTGTCTGCTGTCGGCGGCTGCCCACCTGATCGCACCGAGGCGGCTGCTGGCGGCTGCTGCAGTTCTGTACGAACGAGTACTGTGCGTCGAATTTTCGCCGAAGGCCGACGCACCCCGTCGCGTGCGGCTGCTCGCCGTCCCGAATCTCGTCGTTTCCCTCTACTGCTGGCTTCGGGCGACGGCCGATTCGACGTAGTCGACGGCCGCCTCGGGCGTCTCGACGGGTTCGAAGCCGTCGACGTCGATCTCGTGGGTGTCCAATCCGGCGACCGGTCGTTCGAAATCCAGCGCGTGGGCGATTTCCGAGAGCGTGCCGGTCGATCCATCGACGGCGATGACGCCGTCGCCGTTCAACACGACCAGAACGTTCCGGGCGTTTCCCAGCCCGGTTACGATTGGCGTCGTCACCCAGTCGTTTGCGATCGTCCGATCCTCGCCGGAGAGGATGCCGATCGTCTCCCCGCCGGCTTCGGAGGCACCACGACAGACGGCCTCCATCGCGCCGTTGTACCCGCCACAGACGACGGTGTGACCGCGTTCGCCGAGTAGTTCACCCAAGCGCCGTGTCTGTCGGTAGGTCTCCGTTCCGATCCGTGACCCACCGATGACTGAAACCCGCATTCCTCGAGGGTCACCGATCGAGCGCGTCTTCGATTTCGCCCTCGAACTCCTCGAGCCAGTCTGTGTCGGACAGTGCCTCCATCTGCTCTTTGAGATGTTCCTCACAGAGGCCGACCTTCAGATGGTCCTTCTCGACGGCGACCGAGGCTGTTTCCTCACAGTAGTGACACTGCATACCCGAGGCTAGGGGATCGAAGCGCTTGAACCCAGCGTTGTGCGGTCACAGGGCCGCCCGAAACGCCCGGTACTCCGCCCGTTCGAGTCCCGCCAGCCCGAGTCGGTCGTCGTGGGCGTCGCTGCCGCCCGTTAGGAGCAGGTCGTACCGTTCGATCGCCCGATCGACGACCGAACGATCGACCGCGCGACCGTACGGGTAGGGCCCCTCGACGGCGTCGAGGGACGCACACAGTTCGAGTGCCGCCTCCGGATCCGGATACCGCAGCGGATGCGCCAGCCCGACGACCCCACAGGCGGCTTCGAGCACCTCGAGTCCCGCCTCGAAGGACGGCACCTCTCTTGGGACATAACAGGGGCCTTCGTCGCCGATGAGTTCCTCGAAGACGCCGCCGTAGCTGTAGTCGGTCGCCTCCGCGACGGCCCGTGCGATGTGTGGACGGCCGATCCCCGGCCGTGGCTCGATCGGCAGTGACACGCCGAGTCGTTCCTCCAGCCGGTCGATCATCTCGCCGCCGCGTTCGATCCGATCCTGCTGGAGCCGGTCTGTGAGCGCCGAAAGCGCCTCGGTTCGCCGCGCCCCGTATCCGAGGAGGTCGACCCGGCCCGCGTCGCTTTCGACGCGCAGCTCGATGCCGTGGATCACCGTCACGCCGTCGCGGTCGACGATCGGGCCAGACAGCTCCGGATGCAGGCGGTCGTGGTCGGTGATTCCAACGACGTCGACGCCGCCGTCTGCTGCTGCTTTCGGCAGCTCCCGTAGCGTCAGGGAGCCATCGGAGTTCGTCGTGTGAACGTGGAGGTCGGCAACGACCATACCCGTCTCTGTGGCTTCTCGCGGAAATCCTCACCGCCGGTCGTCCCGTCCGGCCGGCCATCGCCCTCGGGAACCCGTTCACCTGTTCGTCCTGTGAGCGATCGAGAATCGTGACAGCAGTTGTCTATGGCGTGTGCTCACACGACCCGAGAAAATAAGAAACATTCATTAAGGATGCTGATCTTTCATGATATATGCGAGCACTCGCAAACGCAGACGAGAAGATCGACGCCCACAATTACCCGGCAACGAACGAGGAACTCACAGACGCCTACGGCGACATCGAACTCGAACTGCCGAACGGCGACGGTGCGACACTCGGTGACGCCCTCGACAGCCTCGGCGAGACGACCTTTGAGGACGCCGAGGACGCCCGTCTCGCAGCCTACTCCGCGATGCCGAAGGACGCCGTCGGCCGACAGAACTACTCCGACCGTGACTCCCCTTCCATCGGCGAAGACGGCCCAGAACAGCTTTCCTTCTGACCACGCCCGTCCGCAGTCCGCCTGCTTCGAAACCGCACACAGCCGATGGCACGGCCTCATCGGCCGTTCGAACGCTTATAACTAAGACCCGTGACTCCGCCGCTCAGTCGCTCTGGATCCGCGGCGCGAGCATGAACGTCACGTGACCGTCGCCCTCGGCGAACTCGAAGTGCATCTTGACGGGGAACTCCTCGCCGAGTTCCATCGTCACCTCGGCGTCCTTCGGAATCGCCTTGTTCATGTCCTTGAGATAATCCAGCGAGAACAGCGACCGCGCCTCGCCGGCGGTGATGTCGATCAGATCCTCTCGGCCCAACTCGAGGTGGACGTCGTCCGTGTCGCCCTCCGCCTCGACGAAGAACTCCTCGCTCGCGGCGTCGACGCCCAGCGCGATGTGATCCGACACCATGTCGGCGGCCGTCACCGCACGGGCGATGTCGCGGCCCTCGATGACGACGCGGGCGGGCAGATCCAGATCCGGTAGATCCGGCTCCTGGCGGATCGAATCGGGATCGATGAGCGCGAGCGTGTACTCAAGCCCGTCGAGTTGGATGTGGAGCTTTCTGGTCTCCTCGTCGAGGTCGAGGTGGATCAACTGTCCCGAGTCGGCCATCCCGACGATGTCCTCGAGCCGTTCGAGATTGACGCCGATGACACCGCCGTCCGTCTCGTAGGATTCGAATGCCGCAGCGGAAAGCTCCATGTCGACCATGCCGACGTTCGCCGGATCGACCGCCCGGATCGTGAGCCCCTCCTCGTCGAGACGGAGTTTACACTCGTCGACCAGCACGCTGACAGAATCGAGCGCCGCTCCCAGCGTGTCGGCGCTCACGATGGCATTAAACATACACGTCGTTTCTGCCCGACGGTTTATAAATGGTTACAGTACGGATTCGACTCTCCTCACTCCAGAAGCAGAAACTCCGGGTCCTCCAGATACTCGATCACCGTGTTGAGAAACGCCGCCGCTTCGGCACCGTCGACGACCCGATGATCGATCGACATCGACAGCGGCATCACGTAACGGGGAACGACCTCACCGGGCACCGAGCCGTCCGGCTCGAACGGCTCCCCGTCGTCGGACCGACCGCTCGTGGGGCCGTCTGTCGCACTGTCGACGACCCGCGGTTTCCGTCGAATCTCACCGACCCCGAGGATGGCCACCTCCGGGTGGTTGATGATGGGCACGGCGTGTTCGCCCCCGACGACGCCGAAGTTCGTCACGGTGAACGTTCCACCCTGCATCTCCTCGGGGTCGATCGACCGATCCCGGGCCGCCGCCGCGAGCCGTTCGATTTCATCCGCCAACTCCAGCAGTCCCCTCCGGTCGGCGTCCTCGACGACGGGGACCACGAGCCCCCTGTCGGTCGCCGTTGCGATCCCGAGGTTGTAGGCTTCCTGCAGGACGATCTCCTCCGTGTCAGTGTCGAGACGGGCGTTGAGATACGGGTGTCGCTTCAATCCGGCGACGACGGCCTGCAGCACGAACGGCAGATACGAGAGCTTCACGTCCCGCTCCGCTGCTTTCTCGTTCAGTCGCTCCCTGAGTTCGACGAGCCGGGTCACGTCGGCCTCGTCGAAGTGACTCGCGTGTGGAATCTCCCGCTTCGACCGCTCCATCTGCTCGCCGATCGATCGCCGAATCCCGCGATACGGCACCCGCTCGCCGTCCGTCGCTTCCGTCTGTTCCACCTCCCGATGCGTCGCCGACGACTCACCGCCCGCCGAGGTGGTCGTCTCGCCGCTTCCGTCTTCCGCCCCGGATCGCTCCTCGACGTACGCCCGGATGTCGTCGACGGTGACGACGGCCTCGCCGCCCTCGGCTTCCTCCCCCGGGACGGCGTCGATGTCGACGCCCTCCTCGGCGGCGAGTCGTCGTGCCGCCGGCGCCGCGACCGTCTGCTCGCGTCCCCTCGCGTCGTCGGCGTGTGACTCCGTCGCCTCGTCCACGCGACGGACGGCCGATCTGACCGCCGTCTTCGCTTCGTCGTCTTCGGCCGCCGTCCGAACGTCGCCTTCGGTGACCCGTCCACCGGGACCGCTTCCGGGGACCGATTCGATGTCGACGCCGAGCTCGCGGGCGACCCGTCTGGCCGTCGGCGAGGCGAAGACGCGCCCGCCGGTTCCGTCCGTGTCCGCGGCAACCGCCTCCTCGGATCCGTCTGTCGTCTCTCCTTTGTCTCCGTCGCCGGTTTCGAAGGTGACGAAGACGGCTCCGACGGCGACGACATCGCCTTCCGTTGCGTGGAGCGTTCTGACCGTCCCGTCGACCGGCGACGGCACCTCCACGACCGCCTTGTCGGTTTCTACCTCCGCGACCGGTTGGTCTTCGGTCACCGTATCGCCCGGTTCGACGAGCCACGAGAGGACCTCAGCCTCGGTCAACCCCTCTCCGATGTCGGGCAGTTCGAACTCACGAACCATCTGTTCCGTATTCGAAGGCGTGTGTCTCCCTGATTGCGTCTTCGATCCGCGTCTCCCCGGGCATGTAGTAGTCTTCGAGCGCGTAGAGGGGGTACGGCACGTCGAAGCCGGTGACGCGGTTGATCGGCGCCTCCTGGTAGCCGAGTGCCTCCTCCTGTATCGTCGCGGTGATCTCACCGGCCAACCCGCCGGTTCGGGGAGCCTCGTGGACGACGACGGCCCGTCCGGTCTTCTTAAAGGACTCGACGATAGCGTCGGTGTCCATCGGCGACAGCGTCCGGAGATCAACGACCTCGATGTCGATCTCTCCGGCCAGATCCTCGGCGACCGACAGCGTCGGGCGGGTCATCGCACCCCACGTGAACACCGACAGGTCCGTCCCCTCCCTGCGGATCGCCGCCTCACCCAACTCGATCGTGTACGGCTCCTCTGCGACGGGTTCTCGAAACGCCCGATAGATCAGCTTCGGTTCGAGAAAGACGACGGGATCGGGATCCCGGATCGACGCCGCCAGCAGCCCCTTCGTGTCCCGCGGCGTCGAGGGCACGACGACCTTCAGGCCGGCCTCGTGGACGTAAAACGCCTCCTTCGATTCCGAGTGGTGTTCCGGTGCCCGGATGCCGCCGCCGTAGGGCGCACGGATCACGAGCGGGCAGTTGAGCCGCCCCCGAGAGCGGGTCCGCAGTCGGGCGGCGTGGGAGACGATCTGATCGAACGCCGGGTACATGAAGCCGGAAAACTGGATCTCCGGCACCGGACGCAGGCCGTAGGCCGCCATCCCGACCGCGGTCCCGACGATTCCCGACTCCGCAAGCGGGGTGTCGACGACGCGATCCTCGCCGAACTCCTCGTACAGTCCGTCCGTCGCACGGAAGACGCCGCCGTTTTTGCCGACGTCCTCGCCCATCACCAGGACGTCGTCGTCGCGACGCATCTCTCCGGCCAGTCCGTCCCGCACCGCCTGGACGATGTTGAGTTCCTGTGTGCTCATTCGAGCAACTCCTCGTCACCGTATCGTTCACGCAGCGCTCGTAAATAAGCCCGCTGGCGTTCGATCGGCTCCGTCGGCTCCTCGTAGACGTGTTCGAACAGCTCCTCGGCGTGCGGCCGCTGTGAGGATTCGGCGGCTTCGATCGCCGTCGCAACCGTCTCGTGGATTTCGGCTTCCATCGCGTCGATCGCCTCATCGTCCAACAGCCCCCGATCACGGAGGAACGTCTCCAGACGCGGGATCGGATCCTTCTGTCGCCACCGCTCGAGCTCCTCGTCGTCGCGGTACACGCTCGGATCGTCCGCCGTCGTGTGGGCACCGAAGCGGTACTGCACCGCCTCGATCAGCGTCGGCCGGGACCCCGCCGGATCGTCGGCCTTCGCCTTCTCCACCGCCCGCTTCGTCACCTGATACACCGCAATCGGGTCCATCCCGTCGACCTGCACGCCCTCGATTCCGTAGGCGTCTGCCTTCTGTGCGAGCGTCTCACTCGCCGTCTGTCGCTCCCGCGGCACGGAGATCGCCCAGCCGTTGTTGTTGCAGAAAAACACCACGGGCACGTCGAAGACGCCGGCGAAGTTCAGCCCCTCGTGGAAGTCACCCTCGCTCGTCGCACCGTCCCCGAAGTGACAGACGAAGGCCTGCCGTTCGCCCCGTCGCTTCGCGGCCCACGCCATCCCGACGGCGTGGGGGATCTGCGTCGCGATCGGGATCGAGATCGGAAACACGTTGCAGTCGTCGAACCGCTCGCCCCGCTCGTCGCCCATCGAGTGCCGCAGGGTTTCGGCGAGGTCTTCCCCGTGGACGTGGCAGGCGGCGTGTTCCCGATACGTCGGGAACACCCAATCTTCCGATTCGAGGGCGGCCGAACTGGCGACCTGTGCGGCCTCCTGGCCGGCGAGTGGGGGGAACGTCCCCATTCGGCCCTGCCGCTGGAGGCTGACCGCCCGCTCGTCGAAGTGTCTGGCGAGCCGCATCCAGCGGTAGATGTTCAGGAGCGTCTCGTCGTCGATATCCGGCTCCGAGACGCCGTCCCGGAGCCGCCCGTCGTCGTCGAGCACCCGAACACGATCGATCGGATCACGCTGTAGCGTACTCATCGACGGTCCCGTTCCATACGCCAGTTCCGTGGTGTGTGGCTATATCTTTTTTGCAAATTTTTCGTTATAAATGACAGCGGTTCTCACACGTGACAAAAAGGCCCTCTGATGGACAGATATGTACGATAAATCGCCGAAAGAGTGGAAACTGGTGGTCACAGGCGTGTCGTCGATCCCGAACCTGATCTCGCCCCGTAACCGCATCCGGCGACCGTCACCCGGCGTGTGTCTCGGCGATCTTTCGATAGATCCGACGACACCGCCGCAACACGTCGATCGAGACGCTTTCCGTCGCCGTGTGAGCCTCCCCGGGTTCGGCGGCCCCACAGACGACACAGTCGACTCCCTCGGCCGCGAGCCACCCGGCGTCGGTCGCGTGGGGTTTGACGACCGTCTCCGGCCTCCCGTCGTCGGCGACGTGCCGTGCGGCATCGACCGCCGCCGCCGCGAACTCCGGGTCGCCACACGCCATCGGCGGCAGGTCGTCCACGACACGCCAGGACACACCGTCGATCGACTCGACGCGTTCCAACTCGGCTCGCCGTCCCGGGACGGTCCGCTCGTCGACCGTGACCGCACAGCGCTCCGGAACGACGTTCCGTGCCGAACCGCCGTCGATTTCGGTGACGACGAGACTTCCCTCGACCGCGTTTCCGAGTATCTCCGCCGACGGTTCCTCGAGGTCTCGGACGACGTCGACCGCGTCGGCGGCGCGGTAGATCGCGTTCTCGCCGCGGGCCGGTTCGCTCGCGTGGGCGGCGTCACCGACGGCGACGACCGCCGTCTCCCGCCGACCTTTGTGTGCAACGGCGACGTCCGTGACGCCGGGCGCGGAGTAGCCGGTCGAACCCTCACACACTACTGCCCGGTCGACGGCAAAGCCCGCCTCGATGGCCGCCCGACAGCCGATCCCGCCCTGTTCCTCGCCGTAAAAGGACGCAAAGACGAGTTCTCCCGGCGGATCGGATTCCCCGAAGGCGACCATCGCCGCAGCGAGACTTCCCTTCATGTCGGCGGTTCCGCGGCCGTAGAGCCGCCCGTCACGCCGCTGTATCAGATATCCGTCGTCCGTCACCTGTCGATCCGCCGGCGGGACGACGTCGTGGTGGCCGACCAACGCGAGCGAGGGATCGCCCGATCCGCGACGAGCGATCACGTTGTCCGCATTCCGTTCGACCGTCGCGTCGGTCCGCGCTCGGAGCCAGTCCTCGATTGCATCCGCGGCCGCCGTCGGTGCCTCGTGGCTCGGGATCGACGCCAGTCGTGCCGTCAGTTCGACCGGATCCTCGGCGTCCATACCCGGACCACGGAACTGATCGGCATCATCCTGTCGGACGCACCGACGATCGACAAACGGCGCTATCACGTCGTTTATACCGCCGGAAACCCCAGATCGAGTATGAACATTCTGCCGGACACGAGTGCGGTCATCGACGGTCGCCCGACGGAGCAGATCGATGCGGGTGCCGTCGACCGCGTCTACATCGCCGAGCCGGTGGTCGACGAACTGGAGGCACAGGCCAATCAGGGCCGCGACAGCGGCTGGGAGGGCCTCGAGGAGCTCCAGCGACTCATCGACCGCGACGAGGCCGGCGACATCGAAATCGAATACGTCGGCAGCCGCCCTGCGACCGACGCCGAGGACGAAATCGACGCGATCATCCGTGACCTCGCCGCCGAGTACGACGCCACGCTTCTGACGAGCGACGTCGTCCAGAGTGAGGTCGCAAAGGCGAAGGGCATCGCCGTCGAGTACGTCGAACCGCGCTCCAGAGACGTCGAATCGCTGGGCATCGAGCGCTACCTCGACGAGGAGACGATGTCCGTTCACCTGAAGACGGGCGTTCGACCGATGGCGAAGCGTGGCTCGATCGGCGAGATGCGCTATGAGACCATCGGCGACGAGATTCTCGATGAAGCGACGATGCGCTCTCACGTCGAGGACATCCTCAACTCCGCCCGTGGCTCCTCGGAGGGGTTCGTCGAACTGTCTCACCCGGGGATGGACATCGTCCAGTTCCGGGACATGCGGATCGCCGTCGCCCAGCCGCCGTTTGCGGACGGAATCGAGATCACCGCCGTCCGACCGATCGTCAAGACCACGCTCGACGACTACGACCTTCCCGAGGGAATCCGAGAACGCTTCACCGAACAGCAGCGCGGTGTCCTGCTTTCGGGTGCGCCGGGAGCCGGCAAATCGACCTTCGCACAGGCCGTCGCGGAGTTCCTCGACGATTCGGGCTTTGCCGTCAAGACGATGGAAAAGCCACGTGACCTGCAGGTCGGTCCGGAGATCACACAGTACACCGAGTTGGGCGGATCGATGGAGAACACCGCCGACTCGCTTCTGATGGTTCGACCGGACTACACCGTCTACGACGAGGTCCGGAAGACGAGTGACTTCCGCACCTTCGCCGACATGCGACTCGCCGGCGTCGGGATGATCGGCGTCGTCCACGCCACCCGTGCCATCGACGCCCTCCAGCGTCTCGTCGGCCGCGTCGAGTTGGGCATGATCCCGCAGGTCGTCGACACCGTCGTCTACATCGAATCGGGCGACGTCGACACCGTCTACGACGTCACGACCGAGGTGAAGGTGCCACACGGCCTCATGGAGGAGGATCTCGCCCGCCCGGTGATCGTCATCTCCGATTACGAAACCGGCGAACCGGCCTACGAGATCTACACGTTCAACCGACAGGTCGTCACCGTTCCCCTCGAGGACGGCGACGGCGAGACCGAATCCGGCGTCGAACGCGTCGCAAAACAGGAGATCGAACGCGAGATTCGCGCTATCGCCCGCGGCCACGTCGAGGTCGAACTGAAGGGCGGCAACACCGCCATCGTCTACGTCGACGACGACGACATCTCGGAGGTCATCGGCAAGGGCGGCGGCCGGATCTCCGGCATCGAGGACCGCCTCGGCATTGACATCGATGTCCGGACGCTCGACGAACGGCCGAACCGACCGACCGGGAGTTCCGGCAGCGACAGTGCCGACGGCGAACCCGTCATTCCGGAGGTGACGAGTCGTCACGTCGTGGTTCCCGCCGGCGGCCACGAGGGCGACACCGTCGAGGTCCGGGCCGACGGCGAGTACCTCTTCACCGCCACGGTCTCCAGAGGCGGCGAAATTCAGGTCTCCCGTGGCTCTGCCATCGCCGAGGAACTGGAAACCGCAATCGACCACGGCCGAACGGTGACCGTCGTTCCGCAGTGAACCGCGTGGGTACGATCGAATCCGACGGCCGATCAGGGGAATCGTCCACCGGCCAAGGGACGCGAAGGACTTCGGGACAACCCTCTTTTTATACACCACTGAATATCGATGTGATGACGGACGATTACGACGACCTGCCGCTCGTGTACTCCTGTTCGGGTTGTTCGAGTGCCGCACAGATGGCGAACGACCTTGCGGTCGAACTCGACCGGGAGCGACACGCAGAAATGTCCTGCATCGCCGGGGTCGGCGGTGACGTCGGTCCGCTGGTCGAAACCGCTACCTCGGATCGACCGACCCTCGTCATCGACGGCTGTCCACTCGAGTGTGCCCGAAAGAGCCTCGAAAATCACGACGTCACGCCGACCCGACACGTCAACCTCGCCGAACGGGGGGTTCGAAAGGCGTATCACGCCGACTACGACGACGATCGGGCAGCGGTGTTGTTCGACGAACTTGTCGCCGAACTCGAAGACCTCGAACCGGCCGATTCGACGAGCACCTGATCACACCGCGACGCCCTGCTCTTCGAGCAACGCCTCGAACTCCGCCTCCTCGAGTATCGGCACGTCCTCGTCGTCGGCGTCGTCGAGTTTCGTCTCCCCCGGATTCGATCCGACGACGAGGTAGTCGGTGTTTCCGGAGACGCTCGACGTCGCCGAACCGCCGTTGTCCTCCACGACCGCCTCCGCCTCGGCTCTGGTGTAGTTCGACAGCGATCCGGTGAAGACGATCGTGAGTCCGTCGAGTGCGTCGCCGGCCGTCTCCGCCTCCTGTGGCTCGACGCCCCGTTCCCGCAGTTCCGCGATCACCTCCCGATTCTGCTCGCTGTCGAAGAACTCGGAGATCTCACGGGCGACGACCTCGCCGATCCCGTCGACGGCCTGTAACTCCGCCATCGAGGCATCCATCACCGCATCGAGCGTCCCGAACTCCCGGGCGAGATCCGAGGCGACCGTCGGGCCGACCTCCGGCACCCCGAGTGCCGAGAGGAAATCCGCAAGCGGCGGCTCCTCACTCGCCGCAAGTTCCCGAAGCAGATTCTCCGCGCTCTTCGTTCCCCACCCCTCCAGTTCGGCCAACTCCGCGACCGTGAGGTCGTACAGATCGGGGAGTCCGTCGATCAACCCCTCGGTTACGAGCTGGTCGACGACCTCTTCGCCGAGGCCCTCGATGTCCAGTCCGGATCGGGCGGCGTAGTGTTCGATGGCCCGACGGAGCTGTGCCGGACAGCCGACGCCGCCGGTGCAGTACGCGAGCGGGCCGTCCCGTTCGACGGCGCTGTCACAGACCGGACACCGCGTCGGGAACTCGAAGTGTCCCGCCGTCTCGGCGTCGATCACCTCCTCGACGTACGGAATCACGTCCCCGGCCCGCAACACCCGAACCCGATCGCCGACGCCGACACCCAGTTCCTCGATCTGTCCGGGGTTGTGCAGCGTCGCCCGCGAGACCGTCACGCCGCCGACGTCGACCGGATCGAGAAGTGCGACCGGGGTGAGTCGACCCGTCCGACCGACCTGGACGACGACGTCCCTGACGGTCGTCTCCTCGGTCCGGGCGGGGAACTTGTAGGCGAAGGCCCACCGCGGTGCCCGCGCCGTCGATCCGAGCAACTCACGCGCCGTCGTGTCGTTTACCTTGATGACGACGCCGTCGATTTCGTAGTTCAGGTCGTCCCGCGCCTCGAGCAGTTCGTCCCGAAACTCGATCGCCCCGTTGATATCTGCCTCCAGTCGGGAGTGGGCGTCGATCGGAAACCCCCAGCGGTCGAGTGCCGCCCGTTCCTCGGCGTGGCTGTCGAAGCCACGGCCGCCGTCGTCGAGCGTATCGAAGACGAAACAGGCGAGTGGCCGCTCGGCGGTGACCGCCGGATCGAGCTGTCTGAGCGTTCCTGCTGCCGCATTCCGGGGGTTGGCGAACGGATCTTTTCCCTCTTCGATCCGCTGTCGGTTGTGGGCCTGAAACGCCTCCCGAGGCATGTACACCTCCCCGCGGACGGCGAGGAACTCGGGGTGGTCGTCGGAGAGCGTGAGCGGTACAGAACGGATCGTTCGGACGTTTTCGGTCACGTCGTCGCCGCGCTGTCCGTCGCCGCGTGTCGCCGCCCGCTGCAGCCGACCCTCCTCGTACACTAACTCGACTGAGAGGCCGTCGAACTTCGGTTCACAGTGGTATTCGATCGGGCCGTCGTAGCCGGCTTCGGCGAGTCGGTCACGGACCCGTTCGTCGAACTCCCGAACGGCTGCCTCCTCCCCACCGGAGTCGATCGACAGCATCGGTGCGACGTGTTCGACCGTCTCCAGTTCCTCGAGCGGTTCGCCGCCGACGCGGTTCGTCGGACTCGCCGGATCCGCGAAGTCGAACGCCTCCTCCAGACGCTGTAGCCGCTCGAACAGCCGGTCGTACGTCCGATCGGAGATGACCGGGTCGTTCCTGTCGTAGTAGCGGTGGTCGTGGAAGCGGATCGCCTCCCGCAGTTGTTTCACCTGCGTTTTCGCCTCCTCCGCATCGAGTTCCTCCGGTGGCTCGAATCCCGTCCGTGGCCACCAGACGTAGGGGTTGTTCTGCGGCTCTTCCATTGGTGGGTGTTGAGAACGCGGTGGCAAAAACAGGGGCGTTTCGTCTGCGGTGACGCCTACAGGCCGACCTCGTCTTCGATGGCGTCGGTGAGTGCCCGAATCGATTCGACCGTGTGTTCGCCCATGTGTCCGATGCGGAAGGAGTCCTCGCTCAGGTCGCCGTAGCCGCTCGAAAACACCATGTCGTGTTTCTCCGAAATCGCCTCGACGGTGGCTTTCACGTCGATGTCCCGGGTGTTCTCGATGCAGGTGACCGTCTGTGACTCGTATCCGTCCTCGGCGAACAGCCCGAAGTGTTCACGGGCCCACTCGCGGGTGTACTCTGCCATCTCGCGGTGGCGTCTGTCCCGGGCCTCGTGGCCCTCCTCGAGCATGTGTTTCATCTGCTTGCGGTAGGCTAGCAGCAGTGGAATCGCCGGCGTCGAGTGGGTCTGGCCCTTCCGGTCGTAGTAGTCGAGACACCGCTGGAAGCCGCCGTACCACGACGCCGACTCCTTGTCGAGTTCCCGCTCGTAGGCGTCTTCACTGACCGTACAGACCGCAAGACCGGGCGGCATCGCGAAGGCCTTCTGTGTCGAGGTGAAGATGGCGTCGATGCCGTGAGCCTCGATGTCGATGTAATCGCCGCCGAGACACGAGATGGCGTCGACGACGAAGTACGTCTCCGGATACTCCGAGACGACGTCACCGATCTCCTCGATCGGGTTGCGAACGCCCGTCGAGGTTTCGTTCATGACGGCGCCGACGGCGTCGTAGTCGCCGGCCTCCAGAGCCGCCTGGACGTCCTCCGGCTTCACCGCCTCGCCCCACTCGTAGTCGATCCGATCGACGTCCTTGCCGAGTCGCTCGGCCACGTTCGCCTGCCGTTCGCTGAACGCCCCGGAAGTCGGAACGAGCATCCGCTCGTCGACGAGGTTGAGCGTCGTCGACTCCCAAAACTCCGTTCCGGAGGCGGTGAGAACGATGACGTCGTGGTCGGTGTCGAGAAACTCCTTCGTGTCCTCGACGACGGTCGTGTAGAGATCGGTCATCCGGTCCATCCGGTGGCCGAACATCGGCTGTGCCATCGCCTCGATCACGTCCTCACGCACCTCCGTCGGTCCCGGGAGATACAGCGTCTTTTCGGGATACTCGCCGGTGTATTCGCTTTTTTTGGTCACCTGAATCGGCCTCTGTTCGAATCCTCTCGGTGCGGCACAAAGGCGGTTTTGATTGCCGTCGCCGTCGCCGTTCCCGACGAGACCGCCTCCTCGGGAGCTGTCAGTCCCCGCCGGGCAGCGAAAACGGCTGCCATCCGTCGGGTTGTCCACGAATCCCCCGGATCCGAAGCTCACCATCCCCGTCCCCGTCCGTCTCCTGGACCTCGATCAGGGCGTCGACGGTCTGCTGTAGTGTGCTTACGGTCTGTTCGTCGTGTGTCGTCGGATCGATCACGAACACGCCGAGGCCGTCGGCGCTGTCGATCCGACTCGACAGCGTCTGTGTGAACTTGAACAGCTTCCGGAGGTCCACGTACATCGCAAGCGACGACAGGCTGTTGAGGTTGGTTCTGATCTGTCCGTCCTCGACGTCCTCGTAGATCGACTCGTACAGCGAGGAGAACTTCATGCCGATCCCGGTCAGATCACTCTGCGTGGAGATGTACTTCACCTGTGCCGGGGAATCGAGCTGTACGATCTCCTGTCCGCTACAGTCGATGATCCCGACGCGATCGGCGTCCAATCCGGGGCGAAGCTGCCGGCAGTCGTCGAGGAGCTTCTTCGCCGTCATGTTCGTAGAGATAAACAGCATTCCGTCGCCCCGTTCGGAGCCGGCCGTCACGAGTAGCTGTGCGAGATCCTCGGCCGGGCTGAAGGCGGCTCCGGCGACCATCACGACCGACCCGGCGGGCAACGGATCGATCGGGATCTCCTCGTCGAAGGCGTAGGCGTCGTCGCTCATCGATCCTTCCCTCCCTCGGCCGCCTGACTCTCCGCGTGGAGTTCGATCAGATCCATCGCGGTTCGAGCCAGCGTCTTCAGGAACGTCCGATCCGCCTGTGAGAACGAACGCGGTTCGTCGTCGTAGACACACAGCGGCCCGATGACGAGTCCACTCGAGGTGACGAGGTTCGCACCCAGATACGAACGGATACCGTCTGCGATCAGGGATTCGCTGCGGGACTGAAACCGCGGATCGGTCGTGACGTCCTCGACGGCCATGACCCCCTCGTCTTCGAGAATCGTGAACGTACAGATCGAATCCGATCGATCGACCGACTCCCAGTCCTTCGCCTGCCCGCGACACGCCAGAAACTCCTGGCTGTGTTCCTGAATGATGTTGATCGAGGCGGAGCTAACGTCGAAATGCTGGGTCGCCAGATCGGTAATCCGATCGAGTGAGGTCTGCACCGATGGACTGTCGAGATCGTACGCCTTCAGGGCGGCGAGTCGCTCCTCTTCTGACTGTGGAATCGGATAGGAGGCCTGTGAACGCCGCTCGAGCAGCGTCCCGACGAGCTGACTCAACCGTTCTGCCCCGAACAGCGAATCCTTCCCGACGTACTCGGTGACATCACCCTGCAGTGCCGTGGTGTCGATCGTGTCGGGGTCCTCGTCGGTGTACAGCACACAGCTGGCATCGGGACAGACCTCCCGTGCCTTTTGTATGAGCTCCAGCCCGGTGCCGTCTGGCAGTTCGTACTCTGTAATCACCGCATCGACGTCGCGTGACAACTCGGCCGTCGCGTCGGCGAGCGTCCCGGCGGTTTCACACAGGATGTCGACGTCGGACAGCTCCGTT
>JARWGK010000111.1:0-5511 GCA_040409725.1 Natronomonas sp. | reverse complement strand
GAACTGATGGCCGAGTACGATCCGGCCGAGACGGTTCTGGCCGGCGACGTGTTGCACTCGTTTTCCGGGCTTCCGACCGGGGTGACACAGACGATCCGTCGACTGAAGGAAATCGCCAGAGACGCCGGCAGCCGGCTCGTGGTGACGCCCGGCAACCACGACACGATGCTGTCGGAACTGTGGGACGGGCCGCAGACGGCAGAACACCGGCTCGAAACGGATATCGTGGTCACACACGGCCACGTTCCGCCGACCGTCGACGACGCCGAGTGGTTCGTCGTCGGTCACGACCATCCGACGATCGAAATCGAGGGCGTCCGTCGCCCGTGTTTCCTGTACGCGAGGGATCAGTATCGCGGTGCCGGCGTATTGATGTTGCCGACGTTCAGCCGACTTCCGGCCGGCGTGGCCGTAAACGGCATGTCGGCGGCGGATTTCGACTCCCCGCTCGTCACCGATGCCGGGGCACTCCGACCGATCGTTCGGGACGAATCTGCCGGCGAAACACACCGATTCCCCCCGCTCGAGGAGTTTCGTCGGCTGCTGTGAGCCGGATCAGTCCTCGAGGGCGGCCGCTGCGGCCCGCCGACCGCTTGCCATCGCCCCCTGAATCGCCGACCAGCGCGTGTAGTCGCCGGCCAGATACACCGGGCCGTCGGGATCGTCGACGGCCGGTAGGGCGTCCCGAAAGCCCGGCGGCTGGGTGAACTGTGCGCGTTCGATTCGGTCGACAGCGAGGCGTCGCAACTCGCCGAAATGGTGTTCCGGATACCAGTCCGTGAGCGTCTCGCGGACGATCTCCGTGAGTTCGTCGTCGTCCTCCGCCCGGGACCCAAGGAACGTCGCACTCAGAAGCTGTTCGTCCGCCGGAGCGTACGACGGCGCAGCAGCGGACATCGGTGCGATCGTGTTCGGTTCGTCGTCGACGGCGTTGAGGAGAATCCGTGAACCGGTGTCGAGAGCCTGATGGGCCGGCAGCGAACAGTGGACCGTGACACAGCCGTTGTACGCCGTCGGGGCGTCGACGCCACAGAGGTTCGATGCGGTCTCCGGATCCGTCGCGACGACGACGGCCTCGGGATCGATCGTTTCGGAGCCGACCTCAACAGAGACATCCTTGCCGTCGGTTTCGAGCGCCGTCGCCGGACGGTCAGTGTGCACCGTGACGCCGACAGATTCGGCCCGCTCCCGGAGTTGCTGTGGGATCGCACCCATCCCCGAGGCGGGAACGACGGTGTCGCCCTCGGCCAGCATCTTGAACGTGTACTCGAAGATGTGACTCGACGTGGAGAGCGATCGATCGAGTGTGATTCCGCCATAAAAGGGGGCCGCAAACTGCTCGATGAAGGCCTCGGAAAACCCTTGAGCTTCGAGATACTCACGGATCGTCGTGTCTCGCCCCTCGAGGAGGGAATCGACGTCGCGTCGTCGCAGTTCCTGCTGGAGACGAAACAGCCGGAGTTTGTCCCCGAGGGTCACGTCTCGGTTCAGAATCGTCGGCAGCGCCCCCGAAAGGTCACCGAGGGGATCCGAAAGCGTCGAGCGCCGCCCCGGGCGGGCGATCGTCGCCCCGGGGGCAAACCGACGGACGTCGAGGGCCTCGAGATCGAGTTCCCGTTCGACCGCCGGATAGGCGGTGAAAAGCACCTGGAAGCCACGATCGAGGGTGTGGCCGTCGACGACGCGGGATCGGACGCGGCCACCGACGCGGTCTTCGGCCTCGAACAGTTCGACGTCGATCCCGGACTCGGCGAGGTGGCGAGCGGCGACCAATCCGGCGAGACCGCCACCCAGGACGGCGTGCATGTCTCCGCCTTGAGTCGCATCGGACAAACCGGTTTCCGTCCGGTTCCCCGACAGACAGTCATTTGATCCGTCCGGCCGAAAGCCCGGTATGTCATTCGTCGGCTTTCACTGCATGGACTGTGGGACACGCCTCGATCACGGAACTCGATGTCCCGACTGCGGCGGCGCACTCGACGCCCGGTACGACCTCGATGCCATCGACGTGGATCGGGAGACGCTGGCCGGCCGAAGCGCGTGGGGATACGAGGAGTTGCTGCCGCTCGTTCCGGATCGCGTCTCGATCGACGAAGGACAGACGCCGCTCGTCTCGACGCCACGGCTCGCCGACGAACTCGGCGTCGCGGCGCTTTCGGTCAAAGACGAGGGGAGAAATCCGACGGGATCGGTGACCGACCGAGGGCTGGCGCTCGTCGCCGCTGCCGCGGTGACGGAAGCGGCGGATACGATCGCACTGCCGACGACCGGAAACGGCGGACAGTCGGCCGCCGCATACGCCGCCCGTGGCGGGCTATTGTCGCGTTCGTTCGTCCCCTCGCGGGCGAACTTCATCACGAAGGCGATGATCAACATCCACGGCGGCGACATGCGCGTCGTCGAAGGACGGTTCGGCGACGCGACGGAAGCCTACGAGCGCGAACGCGAGGAGCTACCTGCGGCCGAACGGGAGGAGTGGTTCCCCGGTGGCGCCTTCGATTCACCGTATCGCCACGAGGGACTGAAGCCGATCTACTACGAGCTACTCGAACAGCGGGACTGGGTCGTTCCCGACGCCGTCGTCGTTCCGGTTGGCCACGGTGCGGTTATCGCGGCAATCTGGAAGGCCGCCCGCGAGTTCGAGCAACTGGGAATCACGGACGGGACACCGGAGCTGTACGCCGCACAGCCGGACGGCTGTGCGCCGATCGTGACGGCGATCGAGGAGGACTCCGATCCGGAGCCGTGGGAGATACCCGATACGGTGGTCGGGGAACTGGAAATCCCCGATCCGGCCGGTGGCCTCGCCGCGGTCGAGGCCGTTCGGGCAAGCGGCGGCGACGCCGTCGCCGTCAGCGACGACGACCTCCTCGACAGCGCGGCGACGGCCGCACAACACGAGGGACTGGAGTTGAGTGTCGCCTGTGGAACGGCCGCCGCAGGTGCCTGGACGCTCAGAGAGGCGGGCGTGTTGAGCGCGGACGACGATGTGGTCCTTTTGAACACCGGCACGGGGAACAAGGACGCCGATATCATCCGAAGCCGGCTGATGAGCCGCGGTATGTGAGCCACGAGGCAGAAACGGCGACGCCCGGAGGGCCGTGTCACGACCGCCCGCCACGCCACGCTTTTTGTGCTCTCCCCAGACGACTGTACTGTGACGCTCGTGACGCTTCTGGCCGGCGTCGTCTTCGGACTGGCGCTTGCGGCTCCGCCGGGGCCGATGAACGCGATCATCGCCGAGGAGTCCGTGTTGCGCGGGTGGAGTGCCGGATTTCGGGCAGGGCTGGGCGCGATGGTCGCCGACATCGTGTTTTTCGTCCTCGCGCTTTTGGGTGCGGTTGCGGTGATCGAACGGCTGCCGACGCTTCGAAACGGAATGGTCGCCGTCGGCGGGTTGTTGATGCTGTACTTTGCGTACGGAGCGGCGAAGGGTGCCACAGAAAGTTTCCTCGAGGCGGAGGAAACGGCGGTGACGAAGAGCCGCGGATTCAGCAAGGCGTTCGTCCTCGCCCTCACGAACCCGTATCAGATCCTCTTTTGGCTCACCGTCGGCGTCGGATTGCTCACGCCCGGAACGATCGACGTCCTCGCCGTCCTCACCGATAGTCTCGCCGGCCTCGTCGTCGTCGAGACCGGATCGCCCGCGCTGCTTTTCGGACTGTTCTCCGGAATTACTGTCTGGATCGTCGGATTTCCGGCAGCACTTTCGGCTGCCAGAGGGCGGATAGAAGCGCTCACACCGGTCGTTGCGGCGACGAGTGCGGTCGTGCTCGCGGCGTTTGGAATCTACTTTCTGTTCGATGCAGTCGTCGCGTGAGCGCCGACGGTGGTCACTCCGACAGCGTCGACTCGCCGTCGGCCACCGCGTCGGCTGGTTCCATCTCTGTGATCTCTGCTTCGAGCCACTCCTTGAACCAGCGGACGCGTTTGAGACGCCGGTGGGCGATCGAGTTCGCCGTCGGTGAGACGACCCGATCCGCGGCGTCTTCCCCGCGTTCGAGGACGCGGCCGATCATCTCGTTTGCATCCATGTGGGTCCGAGCCTCGTAGCCCATCCGGAGCAACATCAGGGCGGTGCCGTTTGCGCCGACCTTATCGAGGAGGTCGGCCTCCATCAGACAGCGCGTTTCGAGGGCGACGTCCTCCAGGTCGCCGTCGTAGGAGTGATCGGCGACGGCCCGACAGACCTGTTCGATGAACGACTCCGGGTAGTCGGTGCGGGAAGAGAGGTATTCCCGGGCAACGCGGGCACCGGCCTCGGCGTGGACCTCCTGTTCTGCTTCGAGTTTGGAGATGTCGTGAAACAGCGCGGCAACGCGGGCGACGTCGGCGTTTGCACCCTCGGCTTCGGCGATTTCGGCCGCCATCTCGGCGACGTTGAGGATGTGGTTGAACCGGTACTCCGCGGAGTGCCACGGGTACCACCGCATCCGACCACCGTCTTCCTCGTTTTCGACACTCGCCGCGAGATAATCCCGAACGAACGCCTTCATTTCCTCGAACTCCTCGGAAGAGACCGGTGATTCCCTGATTTCAACACCCATATATCCACCTCCAGAACGAAAATACGGACGTATCGCTCATGTTACCAAAGAAAATGTCTCTTCGACTCTTTAGGTTTACGACAGCCCTATCAACTGCCACGACCGGTTTCGTCCCGCTACGCCGGTTTCGTCTGACCTGCGGAGACAACCGGGGTTGATTTAATTGCTCCGACCCCAACTGTAGGTGTATGATGCTGCCGACGCACGCACTCGCGGGGCTTGCGGTCGCCGTGCCGCTTCTGTGGATCGCCCCGGAGTTTTCGACAGCCGCACTAGTCGGCGGATTCGTCGGGGGCGTGCTGCCGGATCTGGACATGTACGCCGGGCACAGGCGCACGCTGCATTATCCGATCCTGTACCCGATCGTTGCGGTGCCACTTGTCGGTCTCGCCGTTGTCTTCACGACGACGACGACGGTCGGGCTCGCCTTCGTTGCGGTCGGCGCGGCCGTCCACTGCCGGATGGACATCTTCGGCGGCGGCCTCGAGTTGCGCCCCTGGGAGGGCACCTCCGATCGGGCAGTGTACGACCACGTGAACAGAACGTGGCGGATGCCGCGGCGCTGGATCGCCTACGACGGGTCGCCGAAGGACCTCGCGGTTGCCTTCGGGATCGGTGTCCCGCTGCTCGTCGTTCTGGATGGGTATTTCCTGATTCTCACCGCCGTCTGTCTGTTCGTCGCCACCGTGTACGTCGTGCTGCGGCGCAGACTCGCGGCCATCGCACCGACGGTGTTCAGACTCGTCCCCGATCGATTTTCGGCCTACGTCCCCGATCGATACCGGGAGTGAAAACACCGTCCGGATTCAGTGGCGGCAGCCTCTGTTGTCGTCGTTCGGTTTTATGTTCTCTCCGACGAGACTGTGTGTATGGAGATCAGAGAGGCAAGCAAGGCGGACGGACCTGCGATCCGGTCGGTTGCTCTTCGCTCGATGGAGGCGTCGTACTCGCTTTCTCCGGGTGC
>JARWGK010000110.1:0-5619 GCA_040409725.1 Natronomonas sp. | reverse complement strand
ACGATCGCCGTCGTCGGGTGTTCGTCGACTCCGGGAAAGGACGCACACGAGATCCCGCGATTCATGCGTGAGCGGGGGTATCAGATCGTTCCGATCAATCCGTTCGCCGAGGAGATATTCGGGATCGAGGCGTACGACGACATCGGAGACGTTGAGGGCGACGTGGACATCGTCGACGTGTTTCGTCCGAGCGAGGAGGTCCCGGGCATCGTCGATGCGGTGCTCGATCGAGACGACTGTGATGTCGTCTGGACGCAACTCGGAATCGAAGATTCGGCGGCGGGTCAGAGACTCGAGGATGCCGGAAAGCGGTACGTCGAGAGCCGCTGTCTGAAGGTCGAGTACAATCGGTTGATGTGATCGAACGACCGCTCACCGATCGTCGGGCTGTGAGGCGTCGCCCGACACAGCCTCCGACGTGGCCGTCTCGTCGGCGTTCTCGATGAGTTCCTCGGTCGTCGTCTCCGTCGTCTCGGACCCATCGGCCGAGTCCGACGTCTCGCCTTCGGCCTCGTCGATCGCCACCCGGGTGAGCTGTCGATCGACGTCGATCCCCTGTTCGGCGGCCAGTGCTTCGAGCAGCGCCTGCTGTTGATCGATCTTGTTTTCCAGCGCCGCAACGCGGTTGTGCGTCTCCTGTAGCGTCTCTCGCATCTCGAGGATCTGTTCGCCGAGTTCGTTCATTCGGGCGTACAGCTCCTCGGCCATGTCGGCTACCTTCTGGATCTTTTTCGTCGCGCTTCCGAATCCCATACACGTGGATTGACCCGACTGTCTGTGTGCCTTGCGGTTTCTCACCCGCCTCTGACGCTCTTCGGCGGTGTTAAGAAAGCGGAACTCGGAGCTTCGGTATGGACAGCCGTCGTGCCGCCCCGACGCTGGGTATCGTCTCGTCTGTCGTCGTCGTCGCAGTCCTCGCCGTGCCGTATTCGATCGTCGACTCGGGGGCGGTGTCGGGCTACTATAACGCCGGCGTCCTGACGCCGTGGACGGCCGGGCTGCTCGCACTCGTCGCCATCATCGCCTTCGCCGCCGGCAGGGAGAATCGCACCGATCCGGCCACCGCTGCCGGAGCAGGGGTCGTCTTCGGGCTGTTCGTCTTCGCCATCTCGGTTCTGTGGGCGGTGACGGTTCCGACCGAGGTGCCGCTACAGCTCACCACCAACGATCCGATCGTCGGTCCGCTGACAACGGCGGTGATCATCGAGAACCACCGGTGGGTGCTGTCGGTCGCCGCCGCCGGTCCGGCGGTCGCTGGCGTCTGGTATACGAAGGCACTCGGATTCATCTGAGTCGAGTGAAACCCAAAAGGGTCTTATGTCACACTGAGGTAGATTGAGATGGACTAGGTCGGGCGGTTAGGCCCCGCTCGTCACCCGCAGTATGGTCTTCAGCGGGGACCGAATCCGGGGTGCGTCTGGCCCGACCAGTGCGGGCCCCGTAAGCCAACGTCGAAGCCTCGTCCTGCGAGGGCAGCGGTCCGCGTACCGGCGTCTGCAGGGACGTTCGGGCGCGGTTAACCGCGGGTAATCCGTCAGGCACGGAAGTGAGCAGCGGGCCCGCGGACAGCTGTCGCCCGCAGGGTCGCGGGGTGGAGGAGGCACGCGGGACTCCCCGTGTTGGAACGGCAAGGCAACTCCCGGCGTCCACCATTCATTCCGCGTTTTCGAACCGCCAGCTACGCGTCACGACCACCGAACAGCGGCGTTTCCGGTATCGAGAGTCTGGAAGACAACTGTTAAAACTGCAGAAAGACGAGGTTTGGTATGGTATCATCCGCTGCCGGCGACGCCGGCGATACGACCGACGACGGGGTCGTGTACGATCTCTCTCCCGGCTGTACGTTCGAGGACATCGAGGAAGGCGGAACGTATCTGGCAACCGTAAACGGTGTCGTCGAATACGGCGTCTTCGTCGACCTGTCCGACGATGTCTCCGGTCTCGTCCACAAGTCCGATCTGGAGCACGACTACGAGGTTGGCGACGAGCTGGTCGTTCGACTGATCGAAATCCGCGACAACGGCGACCTCGGATTCGCTGAGGTCGCCCCCGAGGTAGACGCCGAATCCGATGTCGTCTCCGTCACCCACGGGGACGACGTGGGTGTCGACGACCTCGCAGGCAGAGTCGGAGACACGGTTCACGTCGAAGGAGACGTCGTTCAGATCAAACAGACCGCCGGACCGACAATCTTCTCGGTCCGGGATGGCACCGGTGTCGTCCCGTGTGCCGCATTCGAGGAGGCCGGTGTTCGGGCCTACCCCGACGTCGAACTCGATGACGTCGTCCGCATCACCGGCACCGTCGAGACGAGAGACAACTCCGTGCAACTCGAGGTAGACAACCTCGCCCGACTCCGGGGAGCGGCCGCCGACGAGGTGCGTTCCCGAATCGAGACGGCCACCACGGAGCGGGCCGAACCGGCCGATGTCGAACCGCTCATCGAGTGGCCGGCCTTAAAGAAACTCCGACCGGACCTCGAAGCCGTTGCCCGACGGCTCAAGGCGACGGTTCTCGAAGCACGCCCGATCCGGCTCCGACACCACGCCGACGGCGACGGCATGTGTGCGTCGTTGCCGGTGCAACTCGCCCTCGAGAACTTCATCGCGGAGACACACGAGGATCCATCGGCGCCGAGACATCTCTTCAAGCGGCTTCCCTCGAAGGCCCCTTTCTACGAGATGGAAGACGTCACCCGTGATCTCAACCACGCCCTGGAGGACCGGGAACGACACGGCCAGCGGCTCCCGCTTCTGTTCATGGTCGACAACGGCTCGACGGAGGAGGACACCCCCGCCTACCGCGCGCTCGCGGAGTACGACATCCCCATCCTCGTCGTCGACCACCACCACCCCGATCCGGACGCGGTCGGTCCACTCGTCGAGGAGCACGTCAACCCGTACCTCCACGACGAGGACTATCGGATCACGACCGGGATGATGTGCGTCGAGTTAGCCCGAATGATCGACCCGTCGATCACGGAGGATCTCAGACACATCCCGGCGGTTGCCGGCCTCTCAGATCGATCGAAAGCGGATGCGATGGACGAGTATCTCGCCCTCGCAGAGGAGGCGGGCTACGTGGAAGACGACCTCCAGAACATCGGCGAGGCTCTCGATTACGCCGCACACTGGCTTCGATACAGCTCCGGCGGCGCGGTCATCAACGACATCCTCGATCTGGACTGTGACGATTCAGAACGCCACGCCGACTTAGTCGAGTACCTCTCCGAGCGGGCCGCACGCGACGTCGAACGACAGATCGACGACGCAGAGCCACACGTCGACCACGAACGCCTCGACAACGGCGCCCACCTCTATCGCCTCGACGTCGAGAACCACGCCCACCGCTTCACCTATCCGGCGCCAGGAAAGACGACCGGCGAACTCCACGACCGGAAGGTCACGGAAACCGGCGATCCGGTGATCACGATCGGCTACGGCCCGGATTTTGCCGTGCTTCGATCCGACGGCGTCCGACTCGACATCCCCCGAATGGTCACGGAGCTATCCGAGGAAGTCGACGGCGCCGGTGTCTCGGGCGGCGGCCACCTCGTCGTCGGATCGATCAAGTTCGTCTCCGGGATGCGGGAGACGGTCATCGACGCCCTGATCGAGAAGATGTCCGAGGCGGAACTCGACGAGGACCTCCGGAGTACCCTCGCCCTCGACGACCACGGATCCGAGACACAGAACTCGAAGCAGTAGCTCCCTTCTATCACCACTCCCAGTCGGTGATCACCTCGTCTCGACCGCGAAACTCGATCCGACGAGCGAGAAGCACCACGCCCGACAGCGACACAGCTACTGCGGCGAGCAATCCGGCCGTCATCGGACGATCGGCCCCCGCCTCGTAGTCTGATCGGAAGACATCGACGTAGTAGTCGGCGATCTCGGAGCCGGTCATCGCGACGAGGACCTCACGATTGTCGGTTTTCGCCGTCCGCCCCCAGTTGAGACTCCCGAGAACGACCGTGTCGTCGACGATCACGCCCTTCGTATGGATCTTCTCGTATCCGTCCGGATCGTCGATCCGTGCCTCCAGATCCAACCCCTCGGCCTCTGATTGTCTGTTCAACCAATCGACGAGAGCTTCGTTTTCGTCTTCGACGTACCACGCATCCGCGAGGTGGATCCGAACCTCGACGCCACGCCTCGCGGCGTCGAGTACAGCCGAAAGCAGCCGATTGTCCCGGCTGTCGATATCGACCTGCTGGACGAGAATCCGCTCTTCGGCCGCCGCCAACCGCTCGCTCAGCGCATCGGCGGCGTTGTCGGGTGCAGCGAGGACCGTCGTCGATTCGACATCGATCCGCTGTGGCGGATGACGGGTTTCGAAGGACCCGAGAGCGGGATCGGAGGCGGCGAAGTCCCGGCCGACGCGGTAGTTCTGCCACGCCGTCGCCGCCTTCCACGTCCAGTCGGCCCGGTGGATCTCACTGAACGCCTCGGTCGCCGCCACATCGGAGAGAACTACACCCCAACCGCGGCTGGACATCCCACCGGTGCCGGCGGGTTTGAAGTTCTCCGTCGTCACGAGCACCCGATCGTCGACGACGGCGTACTTCGGATGGTGGTGTCGGTATCTGCTGTGGTCTCCCGAGAGCAGACGGGGTTCCACGCCAGCCTCGGCGAGGCGATCGAGCTGTGCTGCACCGCGCCGGTCGATACCCCCGACCGGGGCTCCGTCGAGGAGTACCCGCACCTCGACACCGCGTGCGTCGGCGTCGATCAGCGCGTCGGTGACGTCCACGGACGTGAGCGTGTATCCCCCGAGAAGGATTCGCTCCTCGGCACGTTCGAGCGTCTCGACGACGATCGAATCAGCGTCCGGCAGGACGAAGGCCTCGGCCACGCCGCCGTCGGTGTGGGTGACGGGGATGTCGGTTGCACCGACCGGACGCCACGTTCCGGTCTCGAAGTCCCTGATCTCGGATTCGGGTGCGTTTCGATATCGGGCGGTGTCGACCGTCCGTCCGTCGACGCGCAGTTCGAGCGTCTCACCACCGTCTGCAAGCGAGAGGTGGCCGTCGAACTCCGCGACCGGATGGTCCGTGTGTTCTGCTGCCGTCTCCGGGTTCACCGCAAAGGCGTGTGCCCCCTCGAACGTCCCGTTCGGCAACCCGGCCGTCGTCTTTCCGTCCGTGATCGTCCACCCGGCCGCGTCGGTTGGCTCCGAAAACCGCACGGCGACGAACTCACCGGGATTCCCCCGAGCCACCTGATTCGGATACGCAGAAACGAGCGTCGCATTCGCCGCAGCCGCGTCTGCCGCATCCGTGCTATCGCTTCCCGTCACTGCCCCCGAGGCGACGCCGGCGACGAGACAGAGACAGACGACGACGAGCGCGACCCCGATCCCGAGACGTGGACGTGACACGCGACAGGTTGGCCGCCCGTTCGTATATAAATCGACGGATCGGAAAACGAAAGAAAGCTTCAGCGGTTCCGCGAGGGTGACACGCTACGCCGTCGGTTCCTCGGCTGCCGCCGCGAGCAGCTCTTCGGCCCGCTCGGCTTCGACCTGCACCGTGTACGCGCGGTCGTCGGCGTGTTCGGCGGCGGCTTCGAGTGCATCTTTCGTCCCGATCTGGACGAGCGACCAGGCCGCCGCCGCCCG
>JARWGK010000109.1:0-25507 GCA_040409725.1 Natronomonas sp. | reverse complement strand
TGACCACGTCGAATCCCGTCGATCTGCTCAACCGACACCTGTACGAGACCGGTGATCGGGACCGACACCAGGTGATCGGCTTCGGTGGCCGGCTGGACTCCGCCCGATTCCGGTACGTCCTGAGCCAGCGCTTCGACGCCCCGGTGAAAAACGTCGAGGCGACGATCCTCGGCGAACACGGCGACGCACAGGTGCCGGCCTTCTCGAAGGTTCGGGTCGACGGAACGGACCCGAGCTTCGAGGCCGACGAACGCGAGGAGATCCTCGACGACCTCACCGCCTCCGCGATGGACGTCATCGAACGAAAGGGCGCGACACAGTGGGGACCGGCGACCGGCGTAGCCCACACCGTCGAGGCAATCTTGAACGACACCGGCGAGGTGTTGCCGTCCTCGGTCGTCCTCGACGGTGAGTACGGCTACGAGGACACCGGATTCGGCGTCCCGGTCAAACTCGGTAGCAGTGGCGTCGAGGAGATCGTCGAGTGGAGCCTCTCGGAGTACGAGTCAGAACTGATGGACGAAGCCGCCGAAAAGCTCTCCGAACAGTACGAGAAAATCGCCTGAGATCCGCTCGGAAGTTCACGGAATGATCTGCTCGCCGTCGTCGTCGTAGACGGTGATTGCATCGACCGGACAGACACGGGCGGCAAACTTCGCGTCGAATTCCTCGTCGTCGTCGAGTTCACGGACGAAGATCCCGTCTTCGGTCTCTTCGCTCTCGGCCAGATCCGCCTTGCCGTCGCTTTCGTCCTTCTCGAAGCCATCCCACTCGGCGACGCACTGGAACATCCCGATGCAGGTGTTCCGATCGAACTCGATTCGCATACGACACCGACGAGCCGATCCGTAAAAAGTCGTTTCCTCCCGACGAATCGACGGTTTAAACGACAGGACGACGTATGCCGATGTAATGGACGTGACCGACGTATCGGGGATTCCGCCGTGGTTCGTCGAATACCTCCGGGAGGAGGGAATCGAGTCGCTGTATCCGCCACAGTCGGAGGCCGTAGAGCGCGGCGTCACCGCCGGCAGCAACCTCGTCGCCGCGGTGCCGACCGCGAGTGGGAAGACGCTCATCGCACAGCTTGCGATGCTGTCGGCGGTGAGCGACGGCGGGAAGGCGCTGTACATCGTCCCGCTTCGGGCACTCGCGAGTGAGAAACGCGAGGAGTTCGAGGCGTGGGAGGCGTACGGCCTCGACGTCGGCGTCGCCACCGGCAACTACGAGGACGACGGCGAGTGGCTCGGCGGAAAGGACATCATCGTCGCGACGAGCGAGAAGGTGGATTCACTCGTCAGAAACGGCGCCCCGTGGATCGAGGACCTATCGTGTGTGGTCGCAGACGAGGTGCACCTCGTCGACGACGGGCACCGGGGGCCGACGCTCGAGGTGACACTCGCGAAGCTTCGGCGGATCAATCCCGGGGTGCAGGTGGTCGCACTGTCGGCGACGGTCGGTAACGCCGAGGAGATCGCGGCGTGGCTCGACGCGGAGCTGGTCGATTCGACGTGGCGACCGATCGAACTCCGGAAAGGTGTCCACTACGGGCAGGCGCTGCAGTTCGACGACGGCAGTCAAAAACAGCTCCGGGTGAGGGACGACGAGAACCCGACGGCGGCGATCGTTCGGGACACCCTCGAGGACGACGGATCGACGCTCGTGTTCGTCAACTCCAGACGGAACGCCGAATCCGCCGCTTCGAGACTCGCACAGACGACCGGCGAGCGCCTCGAAGCGGCGGAACGGGATCGACTCGCGGAGCTGGCCGCAGACATTCGGGACGTGTCGGATTCGGAGACGAGCGACGATCTGGCCGACGCCGTCGCCGGTGGGGCGGCGTTTCACCACGCCGGGTGTGCTCCCGAACACCGCTCGATCGTCGAGGAGGCGTTTCGGGACCGGCTGATCAAGGTCGTCTGTGCGACGCCGACGCTCGCGGCGGGGGTCAACACCCCCTCTCGCCGCGTCGTCGTGCGGGATTGGCGGCGCTACTCCGGCGACGTCGGCGGCATGAAACCGCTGTCGGTGCTGGAGGTACACCAGATGATGGGAAGGGCGGGGCGTCCGGGGCGGGACCCCTTCGGGGAGGCGCTGCTTTTGGCGAACAGCCACGACGAACTCGACGAACTGTTCGAGCGATACGTCTGGGCGGAGCCGGAGCCCGTCGAATCGAAACTCGCCGCCGAACCGGCGATGCGGACCCACCTGCTTGCGACGATCGCCTCCGGCTTCGCCGGGTCCCGGGCGGAACTGCTCGATTTCCTCGATCGGACGCTGTATGCCACCCAGTACGGGGACGTCGAATCCCGTGAACTGGAGCGGGTCGTCGACGGGACGATCGAGTATCTGGCGGCAAACGAGTTCATCGAGCGTGACGGCACGGACCTCACCGCGACGACGCTCGGTCACACCGTCTCGCGGCTGTATCTGGATCCGATGAGTGCCGCCGAAATCGTCGACGGGCTGAAGGCGGCCGAAAGCCCGACGGCACTCGGGTTGTATCACCTCGTCGCCCGAACGCCGGACATGTACGAGCTGTACCTTCGGTCGGGCGACAGAGAGGAGTACACGATGGAGGCCTACGAGCGGGAAGCGGAACTCCTCGGAGCCACGCCGAGTGAGTTCGAGGAGGAGCGCTTCGAGGACTGGCTTTCGGCACTGAAGACGGCGCGGTTGCTCGAAGACTGGGCGGAGGAGATCGAAGAGGAGACCATAACCGAACGCTACGGGGTCGGTCCGGGGGACATCCGCGGGAAGGTCGACACGGCTGAGTGGCTGCTCGGCGCGGCAGAATCACTCGCAAGCGAGTTGGGGCTGTCGGCTGCCGGGGCGATCCGGCAGGCAAGACAGCGGGTTCGCCACGGCGTCGGCGAGGAACTGCTCGACCTCACGGAGGTCGGCGGCGTCGGGCGAAAGCGTGCACGACGGCTGTACGACGCCGGCATCGAGACCCGAGCGGAGTTGCGTGAGGCCGACAAACGCGTCGTCCTCGCCGCGTTGCGCGGACGGCGCGGAACGGCGGCGAACGTCCTCGAAGCCGCCGGGCACCGTGATCCGGACATGGAGGGCGTCGAACCGGACGCAGATGCCGCAGTCGAGGCCGGCGTCGAAGGTGGCGAAACACAGCGAGACAGCGGCGAAGACCAATCGAGCCTCGGTGATTTCTGATGGCGTTCCTCGAAGGGACGGTGACGGTCGGAGAGAAGGGAGGGCGGGGGGTGTACCTCGACACCGAGGCGCTGATCGAGACGCTCACCGAGGTGGGGGATCGACACGGTGCGACGGTTCAGGCCTTCGATGGGCGGTACGTGGCCTCGCGGCAGCACCTCCGGCAGGCCGTCGAACTGGCCGACCGGGCGCGGGAGCGCGACGAGGCGATCGCCCGCGACCGGGCGGTCGAGATCCTGCTGTATGCGGCCGGGAGACGGCAGATCGATCGAGCCCTCGAGATGGGCGTCGGGAGCGGAGAGACGCCGGTCGTCGTCCTCGTCGACGGCGGAGACGAATCGGCGGCGGCGACGGAACTGCGGAAGGAGATCCGTCCGGGATCCGTCGAACCGAGCGAAAGGCGGTTGCGGTCGTTTTTCGAGATCGGAGACGCCGAGTTGGCTGCGACGGACGCCGGAATCGAAGCACTCGTCTTAGAACGGGTCGCGCTGCTCGTGGTCGATCGGTGAGACCGAATCGCTGCAGACTACAGTTCGGCGATCAGGACGACGGCCTCGCCGTCGATGGCGAGGTCGCCGTCGCTTTCGACGGTCGTCCGGAGTCGGTAGCGACCGCCGCCGAGGTCTTCGACGACCTCGACTTCGGCTGTGACGCGGTCGCCGAGGCGGATCGGGGCGCGGAACTCGACGTCCTGTGAGAGGTAGATTACGCCGCCGGGGAGTCGGGCGAGAGCGGCACTGATAAGACCGGCGGCGAGGGTACCGTGGACGATGCGGCCGTTGAATCGGGTGTCCTCTGCCCAGTCTTCATCGAGGTGGAGCGGGTTCGTATCACCGGAGGCCGCGGCGAACCGCTCGACGTCCTCTTCGGAGAGGGTTTTGCTGAATCGAACGACGTCGCCGACGGACAGATCCTCGTCGGCGTCGACGTCGACCTCCCACTCGGGGAGGTTCTCGTCGGGACTGATCCGCTGTTCTGCCCGAGAGGCGAGGTCGTCACAGTCGTCTGTCGTCGTGATGCCGGGGGTCGGCGGAACGCTCGCCGCGGCGAGGTCCGAATCCGGGACACCGAATGCAGCGATCGCTGCCCGATTTGCTTCCATTACACTGTTGAACATCCGCGAGGATGTCCGCGACCACACGTCGAACAACGACGAGTACGGACTGGAACTCATCTATACGTCGTGTAACGCGTTCACAGTATAAAAGCGTGGCTTTCGAACACCGCTATCGAACACTGTATGGGTCTCGATGGTATTCGATGGTAAAAACCGGTTTGTTTATGTATCTAAAGGTCCGTAGTACCGCATACGAGATGACAGACGAAACGGACGGTGCGGCGTGGCCGCCAAACGCGCTGAAGGCGTTCCAGCAGGTGTCCGAGCAGGCGACCCAACAGCAGCAGGAGGCGCTGAAGCAGCTGTTTGCTGGTGGTGCCGGGGCGAGCGACCTGGCTCCGGGTGTCGACACGGACGGCCTCGACGCACAACTCGACGCGGTGAGTCGGACGGCGACGTTCAAAACGCGCGTACAGAGCGGTGGCCGTATCTCGATCCCGGATGCAGAACGGGAGGCACTCGACATCGAGGAAGGCGACATCGTCCAGACGGTCGTCGTCCCCGTCAAGCGGAACAGAGAGGACGGTGACTGACCGCCTCGTCTCACCGGCGTTCGAGCGGCGACCGTCGGGCAGACGACACACGCTTGCAGCACTCGGGCGCTGAGACGAACAACACCGCTTTTTATACAACACACACATGAGCACAAATATGACCGACAACGAAGAGATACAGAAGGAGTTCGCAGAACTGGTCGAGAACATGAACGAGGCCGTCGCCGCGTCGATGGAACAGAACATGCAGGCTGGCGGTGCGTTCATGGAGTCGTGGGCCGATGCGATCGAAGACAGCGTACCCGAGGACGACGACCTGGCGGAGGGATTCGAGGGGTACAACCGCGCCTACGAGGTGTGGATGGACGCCGCCGAACAGATGTACGAGCGGACGACCGACGCCGCAGACGGCGAGGAGGTCCCGATCAGCGAGTTCCGCGACATCTGGCTGCAGAGCGCGAACGAGGCGTTCAAGGAGGTGATGGGCACCTCCGCCTTCGCGGCGGCAAACGGCCAACTCGTGAACGCGATGATGGACATGCGACAGCAGTCTCAGGAGATCTCCGAGGAGACGATCGCCGGTCTCGGGTTCCCGACACAGAGTGACGTCGAGGAGGTCGGGGAACGACTCGTCGAACTCGAACGCCGCCAGCACGCGGTCGAAACGAAGCTCGACCGAATCCTCGAAACGCTCGAAGACGATGAGCAGTAACAACCCCTTCGAACTCGCGTTGAACACCCAGCGGGAGTTCCTCGAATCGACGACCGAAGCCTTCGAGAAATCGGGGGTCGCAAACGAACAGCTCGAACGGATCGAGGAGGTCGAGGTCGGACAGACGCCGAGTGAGGTCGTCTACGAGGAGAACAAACTGGAGCTTCTGCACTACGAGTCGGTCACAGACGAACAGCACAAGACGCCGATTTTGATCGTCTACGCGCTGATCAACAAACCATTCATCCTCGATCTCCAGCCCGATCGAAGCGTCGTCCGACGGCTGCTGGAAGCCGGCCACGACGTGTACCTGATCGACTGGAACGAACCCTCCCGCATCGATCAGCATCTGACGCTCGACGACTACGTCAACCGCTACATCGACAACTGCGTCGACGTCGTGCGGGAGCGCTCGGGCGCCGATTCGATCAACCTGCTCGGCTACTGCATGGGCGGCACGATGAGCGTCATGTACACCGCCCTCCACGGAGAGAAGGTCCGAACGCTCGGGTTGATGGCCGCCGGTCTCTGTTTCGACCGCAACGGCGGCGTCCTCGAGCTGTGGGGTGACAAGGAGTACTACGATCCCGCGGACGTCACGGACACCTTCGGCAACATGCCGGCGGAGATGCTCGAGGTCGGCTTCGCGCTGATGGATCCCGTCTCGAACTACGTCTCGAAGTACATCCGGCTGTACGACAACATCGAGGACGACGACTTCGTCGAGAACTTCGCCCGGATGGAGCGGTGGCTCGACGAGGGCATCGACCTCGCCGGAGCGGCCTACGAGCAGTTTTTGACCGACATCTATCAGGAGAACAAGCTGTACAAAAACGAGATGGAACTGAACGGCAAACACATCGACATCACGTCGATCGACGTCCCGATCCTGCAGGTGATCGGCGAGTACGACCACCTGATCCCGCCGGAGGCGACGAAGCCGTTCAACGACGTCGTCGGCTCCGACGACGTGACGACCATCGAGTATCCGACCGGCCACATCGGTCTGTCGGTGTCGGGATCCTCACACCGCGACGTCTGGCCGAGGGTCGCCGAGTGGTTCCTCGAACGGTCCGCCGACGATCCGGAGGCCGTCGAGACCGTCGTCGACGCCGTCGAGTCGGCCGACGATCAGATCGGTATCGAGTCACTCGACGTCGAAATCGAAGGCGACACAGCCGACGGCGAGACTGACGGCGACAGCGAGACGACCGAGGGCGCGGCCGACGACGGAATCGACGTACAGGAACTGAGCGGCATCGGTCCGACGTACGCAACCCGGCTCCGCGACGGCGGAATCGAGACGGTCGGCGACCTCGCCGAAACTGACCCCGAGACGGTTGCCGAACTCGCCGAGGTCGGTCCGGCCCGTGCCGAGGACTGGATCGAGCAGGCCGAACGCTGACCGGCGGCAGCTTTTTTGCCGGTGTTTCAGGCGGCGACGAGCGTCGTCTGTGAGTGACCGATGGCTGCCGGCTGTGTGCGGTCGTTGGCCGATGGTCGGGGGCGATGTGGTTCGGCTGTCGGCGCCTCGGAGTCGGTCGAGTCGGCGGTGTCGAGGGTACCATCGGGGGACGGCTCGTCGGCAGAGACGCCGCCGATGGTCGAAAACAGCAGGCGAACGTGGCCGAGATACGGGATCCGGAGTTCCGCAGTCCCGACGACCCACTCGGGGCGGACCGGAGCCGACTGGGGACCGACCTGATCGTAGGCGCCGTTGTTGTCACCGAGAGTGATGAACCCGGAGTACGGGGCCGGACAGTGTTCGAGTTCGTCGCAGTTTTCGGCCCCGTCGATGTAGCGACGGTCGGCACGGTCGTACCAGTTTTCGCCGTCCTCGATCCACAGCATTGCGCGGTGGATGATCGGCGTCTGTGCGACGTTTCCGTCGGGGGTGAACACGATCACGTCACCGGGAGCGTTGAACTTGTCGTAGCTGTTGTCTGCGGCGACATCGGCCGGGACGACGCCGGTCGAGCGGCCGTCGTAGATCGGTGCCTCTCCGGGCGTGAATCGATCGTTGTCGACGATGAAGACGAGATCGCCACGTTCCATGTTCGGTTCCATGCTCCCGCTTTCGACGGCAACCATCGGCGGCCACAGGCCGCTGATCCCGAACAGCACGGCACCGACGAGCGCGACGACGGCGATGCTCGTGACGATGTCTCGAAGGTAGACGGCGGGACCGCTTTTGACGGTGAGAAACCACCGGAGCCACCCGACGGCTCCGGACGGGGATCGCTCCTCCGAGTCGGGCGTGGGGGTCGACTCGTCTGTTCGAGGGGAGTCGGCATTCGAGGCGTCCGAATCGCTGACAGCGGAGACGGACGACCTTGACTCGACGCGGTCGTCGGAGCGGGACGGTTCGCTCGATTCGTCGTCCGGCGACGACCCGGTGTCCGGCGACGACCCGGCGTCCGACTCCGATTCGGTACCGCGGTCGGATGGCGACTCGGGGCCGTCACCATCCTCAGGGGCGGTCATTACGCCGTCGTAGCATCCCGGTCTGTTTGAACGTTCTGGGTTCGCTATGCTTTTTTCCACCCGCGGTGAGAGACAATCGTGTCGCGGGAACCAGAACGGCTCGTCAGGGAACTCGCAGATCGGGGGTACGCCGTCGAGCGAGAGGCGGTGACGCTGCTCGCACAGACAGAGGATCCCGAAACAGCACTGACAGCAGCCATCGGGGCCGCGACGGGCGAGTTCAGACTCACCGCCGAGGACGTGCGAGCAGCCATCGGGGATGAATCCGGGCCGTCCGGTCCCGGACCGTCCGACAACCCCTCTGTTTCAACTGGAACCGGCGGGGCGAATTCGACCGGCGGACCCGGCCGATCTCCAGTTGAAACGAAGGGGTCTGGTGGATCGGCGGTGGCGATCGACAACGACATGACCGGGCGTTCGACCGGTACCGGCGAGTACGACGACTTCGTGACGATGTTCCGGGACCGCTACGAGCGGCTGGCCGGAACGCTGCGGGGGCGTGTGAACCACCGGAACGCCGAGGCGCTTGCGGCGTCACCCGGCGGCGACGGCGGGATCGTCGGGATGGTCTCGGACGTTCGCTCGACGGCAAACGGACACTGGCTCATCGAACTAGAGGACACGACCGGGGTGTTTCCGTGTCTGGTGATGAAGGATCGGCCGATCGCCGAACTCGTCGAGGAGTTGCTGTTCGACGAGGTGATCGCCGTCGAGGGAACGCTCTCCGACGACGGCGAGTTGCTGTTCGTCGACGACCTGTACTTCCCGGATATTCCGCGGACCCACAGCCCGTCGACCGCGGACCGACACGTCCGGGCCGCACTGATAAGTGACGTCCACGTCGGGAGCGAGGAGTTCATGGCCGGAGCGTGGGAGCGGTTCGCGGAGTGGCTCCACACGGAGGAAGCCGAGGCGATCGAACACCTCCTGATTGCCGGTGACATGGTCGAAGGGGTCGGGGTCTACCCCGACCAAGACGAGGAACTGGACATCGTCGACATCTTCGAACAGTACGAGGCGTTCAACGAGCGGCTCAAATCGGTCCCCGGCGATCTGGAGATCGTGATGATTCCCGGAAACCACGACGCCGTCCGGCTGGCGGAGCCACAGCCCGGATTCGACGAGGAGTTGCGGTCGATCATGTCGGCTCACGACGCACAGATCGCGTCGAACCCCGCCGTCGTGACGATCGAAGGCGTCTCGATTCTCATGTACCACGGCGTCTCGCTGGACGAGGTGATCGCCGAGTTGCCCGACGACAAGGCGAGCTACGACGAGCCACAGAAGGCGATGTACCAGTTACTGAAAAAGCGGCACGTCGCACCACAGTTCGGCGGTCACACCCGGATCGCACCGGAGGCGAAGGACTATCTGGTGATCGACGACGTGCCGGACGTGTTTCACACCGGCCACGTCCACAAACTCGGCTACGGCAAATACCGGGGCGTGCTGTCGGTGAACTCCGGCTGCTGGCAGGCACAGACCGACTTCCAGCGGAGTGTCAACATCGATCCCGACGCCGGCTACGCACCCGTCGTCGATCTCGATACGCTGGATCTGACGGTGTACGAGTTCGGCTGACCGTCGGCAGCAGGCGGACCGGTGAAGTGGATCACGTCTAAGCGGCTGTGCCGTTTCCACAAATTATATTACTCGCTAATATAACTAGGTTATCGATGGCGAAAACGCAACTCCAGCGGGCACGGTCCGGCGAGATCACGACCGCGATGGAACGGGTCGGCGAGCGGGAAAACCGCGATCCGGAGTTCATCAGACAACAGGTCGCAGACGGGCAGGCGGTCATTCCGAAAAACCACGGCCACGAGTCGCTCGATCCGATGATCATCGGACGGGCGTTCTCGACGAAGGTCAACGCAAATATCGGCAACAGCGACACGACGAGCGGCATCGAAGAGGAGATTCAGAAGCTCCACACCGCGGTCCACTACGGTGCCGACACCGTCATGGATCTCTCGACCGGGGCGAATCTCGACGAGATCCGCAGAACGAATATCGAACACGCTCCCGTCCCGGTCGGAACGGTGCCGATCTACGAGGCGGTCAAACGCGCCGCCGAGCCCGCCGAGATCACCCACGAACTGCTGCTCGAAATCATCGAGAAACAGGCCGAACAGGGCGTTGATTACATGACGATTCACGCGGGTGTGTTGTTGGAGCATCTGCCACTCACCGACGGACGGAAGACCGGAATTGTCTCACGCGGCGGCTCCATTTTGGCACAGTGGATCGAGGAAAACGGAATGCAGAACCCCCTGTACACGGAGTTCGAGGAGATCTGTGAGATCTTCGCCGAACACGACGTGACGTTCTCACTCGGCGACGGCCTTCGGCCCGGGTGTCTCGCCGACGCGAGCGACGACGCGCAGTTTGCCGAACTCGAAACGCTCGGTGAACTCACCCAGATTGCACGGGATCACGGCGTCCAGGTGATGGTCGAAGGACCCGGACACGTCCCGATGGACGAGATCAGCGACAACGTCGAACGGCAACAGGAGGTCTGTGACGGGGCTCCGTTCTACGTCCTCGGTCCACTCGTCACGGACATCGCGCCGGGGTACGACCACATCACGAGTGCAATCGGGGCAACGGAGGCCGCACGGGCGGGGGCGGCGATGCTGTGTTACGTCACCCCGAAGGAGCATCTCGGGCTTCCGGAGCGGGCGGACGTCAGAGACGGCCTCACAGCCTACCGGATCGCCGCCCACGCCGCCGATGTGGCGACCGACCGACCGGGTGCGCGGGACTGGGACGACGCACTCTCGGAGGCGCGGTACGCCTTCGACTGGCGACGACAGTTCGAACTCGCCCTGGATCCAGAACGCGCCCGGTCGTATCACGATCAGACGCTGCCCGGTGACAACTACAAGGAGGCACGGTTCTGTTCGATGTGTGGCGCGGAGTTCTGTTCGATGCGGATCGATCAGGATGCACGAGACGGCGGCGAGATGGCCGAGATCACAGAGGAGACCGATCTCGGGTCGTCAGCGGCCGCGGAGGTGAACCTCCCGCCGGCCGGGACCCACGACACGAGCCGGCTTCCGGAGCAAATCGAAATCGACGGCGTCACGTTCACACCCGAGGAACCACACGCCGACGATTGAACCGGCTCAACAGACCGGCTTCGGATCGACGCCCATCGACTCCAGCCGAGTCGTGTACTCCTCGTAGGCCGTCTGGATGGCCTCGTCTGCGGCGGCTTTTGCTCGCGTTTGTCCCTCGTCGTCCAGTGTCTCGAACAGTTCGACGCCACGCTCCAGTTGGGCGTCGAGTTCGTCGCCCATGTCGCGGAACAGCTGTGCCGTCTGTGGGTCGGCCTTGCCGACGAAGAATCCGGTGAGCTGGTGTTTGGAGCGTTCGGCGGCGACCGTTCGTCCGATGAACCCACCGATTCGCTCGGGGGTGTCGGTGAGTCCGCGGAGGTACGTCTGAATCGCCGGAACGTCGCCCGGATCGTGTTCGTCGAGTTTCCCGAGGACCGTCTCGTAGTGGCCGTGTTCCTCCTCGGCGGTCGCCGCAAACGCCTCGGCGACGGCGCCGGATTCCTCCTGTGCCCACGACTCGAAGGTCTCCGCGGCGGCGGCTTCGGCGTCGGCAGCGGCGGCGAGAACGGCGTCGGACTGCATCTCGCCTTCGGTGTCGGCGTACAGTCCCTTCGAGGATCCGAGACGGGAGAGGGCGGTATCGTTGTCGCTTCGGACGGCTTCGAGGATGTCCATGGCGTCGATTGGTCGCCCGAGGATTTGTAGGCTGTGACGCCGGCAGACGAGGGGCTTCGCCGACGAATCCGGAGGCGTCGTATACAAGAGGCCGGCGTTCGGAGGACCGACGATGGGAGTGTTCGATACGATCCGGCAGGTTCTGGGGATGGACGCGGAGGCGTCGGCGACGCGGGCGGCCGATCCGGAGGACCTCTTCGGGATGTCGACGGCGTACCTGACGATGGAGGCGGATCTCGATTTCGTGCCGACCGGTGAGGCGGCGCTGTGCTTCGCCGACGTCGACAGCACCGCCTTCAGTCGTGCCCGCGAGGAGGTCGAGGCGATCCTCGCCGCCGGCGAGGTGGAGACGGGAACGGAGGCGGCGTATCTCGAAGACACCCACGGCTATCACTGGATCGTCCTCACCGATTCGGACTTCGAGAACCTCGTGACGAGTCTCCACTTCGCGGCCGATACGCTCGTCGAGGAGGGCTTTGGCTCGCGGCTGCTCGCCGCGCTGTTTGCCTTCGAACGAAACGGAACGACCGCCTACTGGGTGTACTCCTTCCGGCGCGGGTCGTTCTACCCGTTCGTTCCGACCGGCGGGCACGAACGCGACCAGCAACTCGAGTTCAAACTCGACAGCGTTCTCGACGGCGAGTTGTCGGTCGAGGACGACACCTCCTACTGGTATCCGCTGTGGCCGGAAGGCGACAGTCACCCGTGGGGGCGGCGACGATAGCCTCCGTCGCTCGATCGGACTCGATATTTCAACGTTTGGGTACCGCCGAGGCGTGGGTCGGTTTCGTCCCGGAGTTTCACTTTCAGGAAGGTGTTAACGAGACTTTATGTGGGAAGCGGCCTCAGATACGGTATGGCGACATCAGCAGACCTAGAAGATCTTCCGGGCGTCGGTCCGGCGACCGCAGAGAAGCTGACGGACAACGGGTACGATTCCTATCAGAGCATCGCGGTGGCGAGTCCCGGCGAACTCTCGAACACCGCAGACGTCGGGGAGTCGAGCGCCCACGACATCATTCAGGCCGCCCGAGAGGCGGCCGACATCGGCGGCTTCGAAACCGGCGCGGACGTGCTGCAGCGGCGTGAACGGATCGGAAAGCTGGAGTTTCTCGTTCCCGAGATCGACGAGATGCTCGGCGGCGGCGTCGAGACCCAGTCGATCACCGAGGTCTACGGCGAGTTCGGATCGGGGAAATCACAGATCACCCACCAGCTTGCGATCAACGTCCAGTTGCCGAGAGACCACGGCGGTCTCGAAGGGCGAGCCATCTTCGTCGACAGCGAGGACACCTTCCGGCCGGAGCGGATCGACGAGATGGTCCGGGGTCTCGACGACGACGTGATCGAGGCAGCACTCGAACAGCGGGAGATCGAAGGGGCGGCCGACGACGAGGACGCACTGGAACTCCTCGTCGAGGATATCCTCGATAAGATCCACGTGGCGAAGGCGTTCAACTCGAACCACCAGATCCTGCTCGCAGAGAAGGCAAAGGAGATCGCAAAGGAGTACGAGGACGACGAATATCCCGTTCGACTGCTGTGTGTCGACTCGCTGACGGCGCATTTCCGTGCGGAGTACGTCGGCCGTGGCGAGTTGGCCGACCGGCAACAGAAGCTCAACAAACACCTCCACGACCTCGATCGGGTCGGCAACCTCCACAACGCCGCCGTCGTCGTGACAAACCAGGTCCAGTCCAACCCCGACGCCTTCTTCGGCGACCCGACGAAGCCGATCGGTGGCAACATCCTGGGTCACAAATCGACCTTCCGGATGTACCTCCGGAAATCGAAGGGCAACAAGCGAATCGTCAAACTCGTCGATGCACCGAATCTGCCGGACGGCGAGGCCGTGATGCGTGTCGAAGGTGACGGACTGAAGCCCGAGTAACACGGAGGATGTGAGAGTTCGAATCCCGAGTGGTACGGACGCGAAGCCCGAATCACACGGGCAGGTGTGGCGGATTTGAATCCCGAGGACACGAACGCGTGTGCGTGACACGGCGAAACTGAAGGCTTTAATCGGGTGCCCGAGGAACTTCGGGACATGAGCCAAGCCACGAAGGTCGTCGTCGGAACGATCGGAATCTCTCTCGTCACCGCGATTGCCCTGCTGTTGGTCATCTCCCTGTAATGTTCGAGCAACGATCGATCGACGACGACCTCGAGGCGGTTCGGGACGAACACGCACCGGAGGCGCTCGTTTTGAACGCCGAAAGCGACTTCGAAACGCTGTCACCATCGGTTACGGAGTCGCTACTGCTGCTCGTCGACGACGTCGAACCGCTGTCGTATCCGGCCGAGTGGCTGCCGGATGACGCCCCCGAAATGCTTTCGTCGGTCGTCTCGTCGGATTTCACCGTCGGCGTACCGGGTGACGGCGGCGTCGCCTGGACCAGACAGACCGATCCACCGATCGTCTTTTATAAACCTCGGCTGGCCGGCTCGCCGACAGGGTTCGTCGATTTCCTGCTCGCCGAAGCGTTCGTCGAGATCGGAGTCGGTGTACCGGAGACGTTCATCGGATTTTTCGAATCGGACTATCGGGAACTGAGCAGCGTCGTCCCGCTCGATTCGGCCGACACGTACCAGTTGGCGGCGGCGCTTTTCGATGCGTACGTCGGACTGCAGACACGCCCGATCTTCTCGGAGTGGGAGGCGACGTACCCGCGGCTGTACGAGGAGTACGAGGACGCCGGACGGCGACTCGAACCACGGATCGAGGGGTTGCCCGGGGAGGTCGCACGGGGTGAAACGGACTTTGCCGCGGCCACGGAACTCGCCTGTAGCGGACTCAAACACGGCCTGGAGCTACCCACGCCGTTTGCTGCGCTGGATACGACGGCGTACAGCCGCCACGGCGCCGAATACGCCGTCCAGTGGGCGAAAAAGACCCTCGAGGCACTCGAATCCTCGGAGTGAGCCGCAGGCGCCACAGGCCGGAGACTCTACCCCTTCGCTTCTCCTCCAGATCCGGCGGCGCCCGGAGATCGTCTCCGCGATATAGCCGTGAGACCGTCCGTCGAGCCGGTGTATACGGTCTGTGATTTCAGACGCCACGATCGTCGCGGTCTGAATCTCGAACAGAAACGAAGGTTTGCGGGGTGGCGTTCGGCCGTCGTTCAGCTGCTCGGGGCTTCGGGGGCGTCGGGACGGCGGGATCGGACGAGCCGTTCGAAGTTCTCGAAAAGCTGTTTTGCCGCCGCCGCCTCGGCCGCAGCCGCGGCTGTGATTTCGGTACAGACCGATTCGATCCGATCGTCGGGGAGATCCTTCCGGCGAACGACGCGTTCGGCGGTTGCGGCGTCGTACTCGGGGTGGGACTGAATACCGACGACGTCGCCGGCGCGGAATCCGTGGATTCCGTAGTCGTTCGTCGCGATCACGTCGGCCGCCTCCGGCAGTTCGACGACGACATCGGAGTGGGTCGTAAAGACGGTGAACTCCGTCGGAATGCCCTCGAAGATGTCGTCGCCGTCGTGGGTGACCGTCCGGTATCCGAGTTCGTACTCGCCCATCGGCTCCACTCGTCCGCCGACGATGTCGGCGAGCAGCTGGTGGCCCCAACAGATACCGAGTGCGGGAAGGTCACGTTCGAGCGCCGACGCCACCCACGCCCTCGTCTCGTCGATCCACGACTCCTCGGCGTAGACGGAGGAGCGAGAGCCGGTGATGACGACCGCGTCGAAATCGAAGGTCGGGGGAAGTCGGCCCTCGGTGACCGGGAACTCCGTGAGGTCGGCGTCGAGTTCGCGACGGAAGTTGCGTCTGGCGTCCGGATTGCCGTGAGAGGCATCCAAAAGCGCAATCTGCGGTTTCATCACCCGAGTATACCGGGTCGGTGTATTAAAACGGCGTGACGGCGGGCACGTTCGCAGCAGGCTGTGACGCCGGGAAACGGTGGGATTCTGCCGATACGAGCCATATCAGTTGCTTTCCGTCAGGAATTCGGCGATCTCGTCTGTCACCGCGGCGGCGTGTTCGACGAAGTGAAATCGACGGCCCTCAACCGGCGTGAAGCGACCGTTCGGCAGATCGCAGGCGAACGCCTCACCCACCGTCGGGGGGACGACGGGATCGTCGAGGCCGTACAACAGGAGCGTCGGGAGTGTGATCTCGTATAGCGCTCCGGCGTCGAATTCGAGCAGCGACCCGAGGAGGCCGTCGCGGGCCGCTCCACGGGCGTCTTCCGCCCGTCGCCACGTCCGTATCTGCCGTATCTGATCCGTTGCAGCCGATCGAAACGACGAGGAAAACCCGACGGCGAGTGATTCCTGAAACTGTTGTCGATCGTCTGAGGGCGGACAGAGTCGCCGAAGGGCCTCTGTGTCGACGTCCTCGCCGGTCTGTGGCGTTCCGAGCAGGACGAGTGAGCGAGCGCGGTTGTGTCGACGGGCGTACCGCAGTGCAACCGCGCCGCCGAGTCCGGCACCGACGAGGTGGGCGCGTCGAACGGCCGCGTCTCGAAGGATCGCCTCGAGGTCGTCGGCGAGTCGATCGACGGTGTACGGCGGATCGGCGTCGGACCCGTCGGTTCCCCGGAGCGCAACGACGAGCGTTCTGTGTGGACCAGTGAGCGCCGGCGTCTGCCATCCCCACAGCCACGGGCCGATCCCGGCCTCGGGGAGGAACACGACCGCCTCCTCGGCAGGTGTGCCGCCGGTTTCGTACCGAACGGTGGCTCCGTCGACGGTGACTCGCGGCATATTCGACGGTTGTGTGGCGGGGTGGTAAGTGATCCGAACCTCGACGGGAACGGCGGCAGCGAGCCGTCTCGCGTCGTCTGAAAAGTGGTTTTGTGCTGGACGCCGAAGCGGTCGTATGGATCCAGAGACGCTTCGTGCGGACATTCCGGCCTGTAGCTCCTGTGCGTATCTGAACACCGGTGCGAGCGGCCCGAGTCCACGGCGTGTCGTCGAAGCGGCCTGTGAGGCCCAGCGCAGACACGAGTTCGACGCGTGTGAAACCGACCACTACGTGGCCGCAGCCGATCGGCTGGACGCTGCCCGCGAGACGATCGGCGGGTTCATCGGCTGTGAGCCGAAGGACGTCGCACTCGTCGAATCGACCGGTGACGGGATCAGCCGGGCCGCAAACGCCCTCGACCTCGGCCGTGACGATACGGTCGTCAGAACCGACCTCGAGCATCCCTCGGGGGTGTTGCCGTGGCGGCGGTCACCGGCGAACGTCGTCACACTCGGGTGTCCCGGCGGTCGGCTCCCGATCGAGGAGTACAAACGGGTCGTCGAGGACGCCACGGTCGTCTGTCTCAGCTCCGAAAGCTGGCTCCACGGTACCCGTCTGCCGGTCGAGGAGGCCGTCGATATCGCACACGACGCCGGTGCCGTCGTGGTGGTCGATGCCGTCCAGACCGTCGGCCAGCACCCACTCGACGTGACGGAGTGGGGTGCAGACATCGTCTGTGCGTCGGGACACAAGTGGCTCCTCGGACCGTGGGGCGTCGGCTTCCTGTACGCCGACCCGGATTCGATCGACTCGTTCCAACCGAGACACATCGGCTACCGAGGTGTGGTAGAGCCCTCCGGATCGGGGCTCCGGTATCAGCCCGATGCGAGTCGATTCGAGCTGTCGACGAGTGGTGTCGCCGGCTACGCCGGGGTGATCGAGGCGATCGAGACGATCGAAGCGATTGGACTGGGGACGGTCGAGTCACGGATCCAGCGACTCACGGACCGGCTGAAGGCGGGTCTGGGGGAACGTCTCGTCTCGCCGGAGGCCTACGAGTCCGGCCTCGTCGCCTTCGAAGCCGAGAATCCGGCGGAACTCGTCGAGCGACTGAACGAAGCGGGAATCGTGGTTCGTGACCTCCCGAGTGGCGACGTACGGGTATCGGTCCACGTCTTCAACACGGCCGAGGAGATCGATCGGCTACTCGAGGCACTCTGAACGACCGAACAGAGCGTGAGTGTCGCCAAGAGGGTCAAAGCGGCGGCGACGGAACGTATCGGTACGGAGCCGTCAGTTGTCCGCAACCCTGGTACGGACTGAGGGGTACGGTATGACGTATCACACTATTATTATGAGGCTACCGGTTATGTGATTAGGTATGCCGGAATGCCAGAACTGCGGGACGTTTGTGACTGCAGCGTATGCACGGGTGTTTACTCCTAACGGAATCGAAAACCCCCGCGTCTGTCCACAGTGTGAAGACAAGATCCGGGACGGATCGGACGTTCGAGAAGCCAGATCGACACGACGAACGTAAGGCAGATTCTGCGGCCAACTCGAGTCAGCCACCGCCGCTTCAGCGGCCGGCTTCTGTGCTGTCACCGCTGTGATCGTACCCGTAAGCCGGTGGTGTCGAAGAACCGCCGGTGGAACGGATCGAATCGAACCGCCGACAACAACGTTTTGCCGCACCGGTGTGATCCGACGGTATGAAGCGAGGCGATCGGGGAGAAAGCGGCGTGACGGCGGCGAAGCGACGAGCGGGTGAACGGGCCGCCGAGGCCGTCGAGGACGGTGCCGTCGTCGGACTCGGGACGGGGTCGACGGCCGGACATGCGATCCGTGCGCTCGGACGACGCGTCGACAGCGGACTCGACGTCGAGGGAATTCCGACGTCGCATCAGTCTCGTGTGCTGGCGCGTAAAGCTGGGGTGCCGCTTTCCTCGCTCGATGTGGCCACTCCGACGGTCGCGATCGACGGCGCCGACCTCGTCGCCGACGGTGATCTGATCAAAGGCGGCGGCGCAGCACACACGAGGGAAAAGCTCGTCGCCACCGCCGCAGACCGGATGGTGGTCGTCGTCGACGACTCGAAGGTGGCCGAGACCCTCGGCGGCGCGGTTCCGATCGAGGTGCTTCCGGACGCGGTCCCGGTCGTCGAACGGCGGCTGGCGGAACACGGCGGTGACCCGGAGCTTCGTGCGGCCGAACGAAAGGACGGACCGGTGGTCACCGACAACGGAAATCTGGTGATCGACTACACGGTGGAGACGATCGACGACCCAGGTGAACTGGCGCGGACGATCGCCGAGTTGCCGGGCGTGATCGACCACGGCCTGTTCGTCGGAATCGCAGACGAAATATACGTCGGGAGCGACGACGGCGTCGAGATTCGGTAGTCCTGCCGCGATTGGAGTGGTCGTATCGGCGGAGATTCACGCCTCCGGGGCGGGGGGTCGGGTTCGATCGTCCGGCAAAAAAGATTCTATCGGTCGTGTCGAACAGCCAAAAACGCGAGCGTGTCGGGTTACAGGTCGCGGGGCTGGACGGTCTTTCGATCGTTCGACTCAGCACGCTCTGCGGCGTCTTCCAGCAGTTCAGCGACTTCGTCGTCGAGTGCCTCGTAGAAGTCGGAGGCTACGTTCATGTCATCGAGCGCTTCTTTCACTGCGGCCTTGACGATCAGGTCTGCCATACACGCCGGAGTTGCTCGGCAGACTTTATAATAGTTGCCAAATAGTCCCGGTTTCGCCGCTTCTCGCGGCTGTTTAGGCTCGATGAGCGGGTGGTCGAACTCGCTTTCGGAACACCGAGTCGACAACTACGAGTCAGCTCGCCACCCACGGAGATACATGCGCGAGATTCTCGATGCCGTCGCCAGCGGAGACCTCTCGCCTGCACAGGCGGAGGCGAAGCTCCGGTCGGCGTCCGAACTCCGAAGCTACACGGAAGCAAGCGCCGGGCGATTCGACGCCGCCCGAGAGGGCCGAACAGGGATTCCGGAGGCGATCCTCGCAAGCGGAAAGACTGCGGATGAAACTGCCTCTATGACGGTTGCTGCGGTCGAATCGACCGGACGAGCGATCGTGACCCGGGCCGACGACGAGGACGCCGCGGCCTGTCGACAGCGCCTGATGAACGAGGATTCGAGTATCGAAATCGAACGAGACAGTCGTGCACAGACGCTCGTCGCCCGGACGGCGGCGTACGAGCCACCGAACCTCGCCGCAACCGTCGCCGTCGTAAGCGCCGGGACGGCCGATGCTGCTGCAGCAGGTGAAGCGGCGGTCACCGCCCGGGAGATGGGTGCGACCGTCGATCGAATCGACGACGTCGGGGTCGCGGGGATCGGCCGGCTGTTCGATCGACTCGAAGCGATCCGAGAGGCAGATGTCGTGGTCGTCGCGGCCGGGCGGGAGGGAGCGCTGCCGACCGTTCTCGCCGGTCTCGTCGAGGCACCGCTCATCGGCCTGCCGACCCCGACGGGTTACGGCCACGGCGGTGCCGGCGAAGCAGCCCTCTCGGGGATGTTGCAGTCCTGTACACCGATCTCCGTGGTCAACATCGATGCAGGGTTCACTGCTGGTGCCCAGGCCGGGCTGGTCGCGAAAGCGGTGTCGACGGCGCGAAACGGGGGGTCGAATTGATCGTTGCGGGATCGAAAAGCCGGCGGTATGGTGTATCGTACCGAGGGTATTTGTATGTCCAAAGGCTAGTAGACCTGCCGACAAGGGATACCCGCGTCGGTGGCCAAAATGCCCAGATGTGACCACTGCGATGCGCACGTCTCCGATCGGTTCGCCCGTGTGTTCGCGGACAAGGGCGGCAACATCCACGCCTGTCCGAACTGCTCCGCAAACGCCGGGATCGCCGAGGTTTCAAGAGAGCGTGCGCACGAATGACGGCCGTACGGCCGTGGAACTGTGTGTTAAACACAGGGTGCCCTCGTTCTGTGGTCGGCGTGACTGTGGTGGTGGATAACAAATATGCAACGCCACCACGTCTACGTCCTCAGGTGTGCCGACGGAACGCTGTACACCGGATACACCACCGACGTCGAGCGGCGCATCACGGAACACAACGCGGGTGAAGGCGCGAAGTACACCCGTGGACGGACGCCGGTGGAGTTGGTTCACACCGAGGACTTCGACGAACGGTCGGCGGCGATGAGCCGGGAGTACGAGATCAAGCAGCTCTCACGAGGCGAGAAACTGTCGCTCATCGAGGGAAACGACGGTGTCGACTCCTGACGCGGTAGCCTTTATTCTTCGATTCCGAGTTCAGGGTGTCGTGACTCTCATTCCTCGGGTTCGATCCCGAGAGTTACTCTTCGATTTCGATCCCGGGACGTCCCGGTTCCGCATCGCTCGTCTCGGGTGCCTCCTCCGAGGTCAACACGCGAGTTTCGGCGTCGAACTCCCGTTCGATCAGCCACGCCGCAGAGTCGAGTGCCTCGCGTTCGGCTTCGGGCGAGAGCGTTTCCTGCAGCGCCTCGCGGCGGTTCTGTAGCTCCTGTCCGTAGTCGGCCGCCGCGTCTCCCTGTCGCCGTATCGCCTCCTCGCCCATGATTTCGCTTATGACGTTGTCGGCGTCGCTTTCGAGCGCGATCGAAAGCGCCCGATACTTCCAGTCGGGGGTGACGACGATGTCGATCCGCTCCGGATCCTCAATGTCCGCGACGTCGATGATCTGTCGGATGTCCTCCCGCGTGTTCTCGATCAGCCGCCGGCGTTTCGTCTCCGTCTCCCGGTCCGTGTCCGTCTCGGGCCACGCCGCTGCCGCGACGAACTCCTCGTGTCCGAGTTCGTCGTACAGTTCTTCCGTGAGGTGTGGCGCAACCGGTGCGAGCAGTCTGATGGCAACTTCGAGGCCGCGCTCGTAGGTTTCTGGGTCGGGGTCGGTGTACTCGCGGTATCCTCTGAGCGTTCCGACCAGTTCCTGAACCTCCCTGAGTGCGACGTTGAACGTCAACTCGTCGTAGGCCTCGGTCGCGATCGCGATCGTGGTGTCGATCTCGTCGTCGACGTACGTCGCCGGATCGGCCGCCGTATCACGAGCGTCGGTCGAGGCGCCGCCGTCGGCGGCAGCCGAGGAGTTCGAGGCTGTGTCACCGGTGAACTCCTCGACCATCGACTTCAGACGGGTCAGGAACCGGTACGTCGATCGCACACCCTCTTCCTTCCAGTCGAAGTCCCGCTCCGGCTGGGCGGCCTGCATCATGAACAGCCGCGCCGTATCTGCGCCGTACTCCTCGACGATGTTCTGTGGAGAGACGACGTTACCCTTCGATTTCGACATCTTTTCGCCCTCCAGCTGGACCATGCCCTGTGCCAGCAGATTGCTGAACGGTTCGCGGTGTTCGAGGCCCTCGTGATCTGCGAGCGCCTTGGTGAAGAATCGACTGTAGAGGAGATGCATCACCGCGTGTTCGATCCCGCCGACGTACTGGTCGACGGGCATCCAGTCGTTCGCCCGCTCTCTGTCGAACGGAGCGGTGTCGAGTTCGGGGGAGACGTACCGAAGCGGGTACCACGAGGAGTCGACGAACGTGTCCATCGTGTCCGTCTCCCGTCGTGCGTCGTCGCCACACTCGGGGCAGGCGACCGACTTCCACTCCTCGGCCGCATCGAGTGGGTTGCCGGTCGTGTTGATGAACTCGGGGAGTTCGACCGGAAGGTCCTCCTCGGGGACGAGAACGGGACCGCAGTCCTCACAGTGGACGACCGGGATCGGCGTCCCCCAGTAACGCTGTCGTGAGATGCCCCAGTCCCGGAGACGGAACTGTGTCGCCTCCGTCGCACCGTCGGTGTCGGCGGTGATCCGGTCTCTCGCCGTTTCGCTGTCCAAGCCGGTGTACGCCCCGGAGTCGACGAGAACGCCATCGTCGGTGAACGCCTCGTCGGTCACGTCGGGGGCGTCGGGCGTGTCAGCGCCCTCGTCACCGGGGGCAACGACCGGTCTGATGTCGAGCCCCATCTTCTCGGCGAAGGTGTGATCGCGGTGGTCGTGGGCTGGAACGCCCATCAACGCACCCGTTCCGACATCCGAAAGGACGAAATCGGCCACGTAGACGGGAAGTTCCTCGCCGGTGACGGGGTTCCTCGCCGTCAGACCGGTCTCGACGCCGTTGGGTTCCTCGCCGTCGGGGTCGGCCTCGTGGTGGACGAACTCGTGGACGGCGTCGTCGGTTTCGATCAACTCCTCGGTGATCGGATGGTCGGGCGCGAGAGCGAAGAACGTCGCTCCGAAGACTGTGTCCGCTCGGGTCGTGAATGCCTCGACGGTTCCGTAGTCGACGGCAGCGTCGTTCGTGGACGGATCCCCGCCCGTGACGTGAAACGGCAGGCGGGTGCCGTACTGGCGGCCGATCCAGTTGCGCTGCATCCCGCGGACGGAGTCGGGCCAGCCCTCGAGTTCGTCGATGTACTCGAGGAGTTCGTCGGCGTAATCGGTGATCGAGAGGAACCACTGTGCGAGTTCCTGCCGTTCGACCGGGGTGTCACACCGCCAGCAGAGTTCGTCGTCGCCTTCGACCTGTTCGTCCGCGAGAACGGTCTCACAGGACGGACACCAGTTCACGTCGGCGTCGCGACGCTCGACGAGCCCTTCCTCGTAGAATCGGCGGAAAAACCACTGGTTCCAGCGGTAGTACTCCGGTTTGCAGGTCGTGATCTCTCGCTCCCAGTCGTAGCCGAAGCCCATCGACCGCATCTGGTCCTTCATCGTCTCGATGCAGTCGAAGGTCCAGTCGCGGGGGTTCGTGTCTCGTTCCTTGGCGGCATTTTCGGCTGGAAGGCCGAAGGCATCCCAGCCCATCGGGTGGAGCACGTCGTCGCCCCGCATCCGCCGGTACCGGGCGTATGCGTCGGTGATCGTGTAGTTTCGGACGTGACCCATGTGGAGTTTGCCCGAGGGGTACGGATACATCCCGAGGACGTACGTGGGGTCGTCGACGTCGTCGGGTGTTCGGTACACCCCGGCGTCGTCCCACGCCGCCTGCCATCGTCGTTCGAGTGCCGTGTGATTGTAGCCGTCGTCGGTCATACAGAGAGGTGTTATCAGAAACGACGACGGTTCGGCCCTTAAGCTTTCCATCCGAGCGGTTACTCGGGGAAGTATCGTTTCTCGTCGTGAAAGAGTGGTTCGAGCCGTTCGAGAGGCGGTCGGTCTGGCGATCGGAAAGAGGTCGATCTGGTGATCGAAAGGTGGCCAGTCTGGTGATCGAAAGGTGGCCGATCTGGCGATCGGAACTGGACCGGTCGTGGACATCGAGGATCGCCCGCCCGAGGTCACGTCCTGGTGTCGACGAGTTCGAACCGCCCGATCTCGTAGGTTTCCGACGGATCGGACTCGGCCCCAAGAGCATCGGTTGCTGTCTCAGTTTCGGCGTCGGTCGCTTCGTCGTCGTCGGTCGTTTCAGCGTCGGTCGTTCCGGCGTCGGTTTGATCGTCGGTCGTCACGGCTTGGTAGGCGACGTGGGCGGCGGCGACATCCTGAATCGCGAGTCCCGTCGAATCGAAGACGGTGATCCCGTCCGCCGGGGTTCGTCCGGGGTCGTCGTCTGCCACTACCGCGGCCAGTTCGGCGTAGATGTCGTCGGCGGTCAGCGTTCCGACCGTCCACGGGACGTTGATTTCACCGGAGTGGGTACACTGTTCGTAGTCGTCGATGACGAGTTTCGCCCGACGGAGAATCTCGTGGTCGAGTTCGTTCTTTCCCGGGGCGTCGGCACCGATCGCGTTGATGTGTGTGTGCGGCCCGACCGAATCGGCGGAGACGATCGGAGATTCGACTGGGGTGACAGTCGAGAGAACGTCACAGCCAGCGGCCTCGTCGATCGACCCGACGCGAACGTCGAAGCGGTCCTCGAAGCGATCGACGAACCGTTCGAGGGCGTCGTCACGCTTGTCGGCGACGACGACCCGTTCGATGTCGCGGACGTGGGAAATCGCCTCCAGTTGTGCGTACGACTGGACCCCAGCGCCGACGATTCCGAGCGAAGTGGCGTCGGAAACAGCGAGGTGGTCGGTGGCAACCGCCGCCGCAGCACCCGTCCGAAGGCGGGTCAGCGTCGTTCCATCCATCACGGCGCGTGGGAAGCCGTTTGCCGGGTCGGAGTAGATCATCGTCCCCATCACGGTCGGCAGCTCGAAGCTCTCGGGATTGTTCGGATGGACGTTGACCCACTTGATTCCGGCAGCGTCGAAGGTGTCCGTCGACAGATAGGCGGGCATCGAGCGAAAGTCGCCGTCGTACGCCGACAGCTCGATGTAGGATTTTGCCGGCATGACCACATCGCCCCGGTGGTACGCGACGAACGCCTCGGATACGGCGTCGATGATCCGATCCATCGGGGCGCTCTGCCTGATCGCCTCGTGGCCAAGAAGGAGCGTTTCCATACGTGGACCGTTGTCGGAGAACGCAGTTAACTCCACGGCCGGATCGGACGAAATCAGTCGAATCGAGACTGAACGAACGGCTGGGTGTCGCCGACTTCACCGATTCTCGAATCCGACAGCAGCACTGCCTCCGTCTCTTCTCGAGGGACGGACAGAGAGATCTCCTTCGTTCGGCCGTATCGGCCCTTCGAGACGACGACGGCGTTGACGATCCCGAGCATGTCGAGTTCGCTTATCAGATCCGTTACCCGACGCTGGGTGAGGACGTCGGCGTCGATTTCCTCACACAGCCGCTTGTAGATGTTGTACACCTCGCCGGTGTTGATGTTGTGGACGCCGTTTTTTTCCAGCAGAATCGTCGCATAGAGAACGAGTTTCGACTGGGTGGGGAGCGTTCTGACGACCTCGACGACCCGATCGAGTTCGATCTTCTCTTGGGCCTGTCTGACGTGGTCTTCGCTGACCGTTTCGGTACGCCCGCGCTCGGCGAGTTCACCGGCCGTTCGAAGGAGATCCAGGGCCCGGCGGGCGTCGCCGTGTTCCTGTGCGGCGAAGGCTGCACACAGCGGAATCACATCCTCGGAGAGGACGTCGTCCTTGAATGCGGTCTCCGAGCGGTGCTGGAGGATGTCGCGGAGTTGGGTGGCGTCGTACGGCGGAAAGACGATCTCCTCCTCGCCGAGGCTCGATTTCACCCGCGGATC
>JARWGK010000108.1:0-25533 GCA_040409725.1 Natronomonas sp. | reverse complement strand
AGCATCTCGAGGATGACGTCCTTCGCGGTCGACCATTCGGGCAGTTCACCCTCCAGTCGAACCTCGACGACTTCCGGCATCTCGATGTAGTACGGTCCACCGCCCATCGCAACAGAGACGTCGAGGCCGCCGGATCCGATCGCCAGCTGGCCGAGGCCGCCCGGCGTCGGCGTGTGGCTGTCCGAGCCGAGCAGCGTCTTGCCGGGGGCAGCGAAATTTTCCTTGTGAACGTTGTGACAGATACCGTTGCCGGGGCGAGAGAAGTGTGCGCCGAAGGTTCCGGCAGCCGACCGCAGAAACCGATGATCGTCGGTGTTCTTGAAATCGAACTGGTAGGTCTGGTGGTCGCAGTACTGTGCGGCGAGTTCCGTCTGCACCTCGTTGAGGCCGAGTGCCTCGAACTGCAGCCAGACGAGCGTTCCAGTCGTGTCCTGTGTGAGGACCTGATCGATTTCGATGCCAATCTCCTCACCGGGTTCGAGTTCGCCTTCGACGAGGTGATCGTCGAGAATTTGTTCCGTAAGCGTCTGTCCCATAACGTCCGTAGATGGAGTTTCACCGGATATAAATCCGGCGTGTTGCGGTTTTACGGTTCAGATCGCCAAGGATCGGCGATTTCACCGCCTACGTACCGAATCGACCGGCCGTCACGTAGTGATTACTGCGACTGTGTACCGGTTCGGCCGCCCCGATGTCAGGCGGTCGATATCGGAATGACTCACACGAATCACTATCACTCGATCCGTGCGAAGGCCAACTGTCCGCTCGTGTTCTCGATGTAGATGTCGACGATGTCGCCTTCCTCGGCCCCGGGAACGAAGATGGTGTACTCACCGCGGTGGGCGACGCCGTCGCCCTTCCGTCCCGTGTCGGTGATCTCGACCGTGTACGTCTCGCCCGATTCGACGGTGGACGCGTCCGCGGTCCCCGAGGATCGACTCCGGCTGCTGACCGGACGGAAGGCACCACAGGCGTCACACCGGAGCATCGTGTTGCGATCCTCCGTCACGAGGCGGGTGTCCGGGAGCCCACACTCCGAACACCGGACGTACTCCTGTACGTAATCGTCGACTGCGGCGCCGAAGTCCCGATCGGAGAATTGGCCGTTGTACCGACCGACCCCGTCTTCGAGGCTTCCTGCGGTTGCGAGCGTCTGCTGGACGAACCGGTGAACGTGTTCCGTGTCGCGTGCGAGGGCGTCTGCGACCGAATCGAGGTTCTGGAATCGCGTGAACGCACCGTCGGACTGGGCGACAGCGTCCGGAACGGACAGTCGGTCGCCGCCTGTGTCCCGCTCCGGCATCTCTGCTAGTGCCCGATCGAGACTCGTTTCATAATCCATACCGGACGGAGGTGGTGACGACTCAAATGGGTTGCGTCACGCCGCCACAGACCGACAGGTATAGACGCCGAGGGGTCCCCGTACGTCGTATGAACCTGAACGACTCACGGGTACGGGACGTGATGTCCACGCCGCTCGCCACGATATCACCCGACGCCTCTCTGAAGGAGGCCGCAGAGACGATGCGGAAAAACGATCTGAGCGCCCTCGTCGTCACCACGGGACCGCCGTCGATCGTCACCCGAAGTGACATCGTCGGCGCCGTCGCCGACAGCGCAGATCTGACCGATCGGATCGTCCGTGACGTGATGACCGAATCCGTCGAGACGGTTCCGCCGGACTGTCCACTCGGGGAGGCGATTGCGATGATGACGAACTTCGACATCGAACACCTTCCGGTCGCCGCCGACGACTACCTCGGCATGGTGTCGATGTCCGACATCACCGGGCGATTGATCTAACGGAGATGAGCCCCACAACCCCACAGGAGGCCTGTTTCGAGGCCGGCGTGAAGTTCGGGACGCTGTACCACCAGTTTGCCGGAACCCCCGTCTCGCCGGCGAGTGCAGACAGCCTCGAACGGGCGATGGAGGAGGCGATCGAAAACCAGCCGTTCTGTGAGTCGGTGTCCGTCGACATTCTCCGGGAGGCGCTGGAAGCGGAACTGTCGTCGCAGTCTGCCGACTACACGGAGTTGACAGGACGGTTCATGGAGGTCGAAATCGTCGTCGAATACGACGGCTGTGAGGTCGTCACCGCGATGTCGATGGACGGCGACTACCCCAAGATGCGGGTCGAACGCGTTCGATCCTGACCACCCTATCTCTTCACTTTCACTTTCCGGCCCGCATTTTAATCTACCGTCCGCCCATAGTGCTAGTATGAGTCAGGCGACCTTCGAGGACGACGAACTGTTCGGTGAGGCCGCAAGCGAGATGCGGTCGGACGTCGAAACCCACCTCCAGAAAGCACGGGAGTCGCTTCCCGACCCCGACGACATCTGGGATATCGACGCCGAAAACAGCCTCGGTGCGCTGAACGCGCTGAAGGAGGCACTCGACACCGGCGACGCAGAAGCACACCTCCGGGACGCCCGCAAGTGGTTCACGATGGGCAAACGGGCCGACGCCTTCGAGGACGCCGAGGATCTGGAGGCAGAACTCGAGGCGGTGACGGCGTTGATCGAGACGATCGGCGACGCTCACGACGACGTGAGCGACCTCGCCTCGACGCTTCCCGGACTCCGAGGCGATCTACAGGACCTTCAGGAGGAGTAACGACCCGGATACTCAGGCGATCAGCAGTTCCTCGCCGCGTTCGACGCGGATCGTACACGGCGGGGAGATCTTGTTGTACGCCCGACGGAAGGCGTCTTTGACGATATCCGCGTCCTCGGGGCGACACCACGCGGTGAAGAGTCGCTCGCCCGAGTGGATTCGGGCGGCGGTGCCGACGATCTTTCCGAAGGACTGTCGCATCCCGTCGGAGACACGGTCTGCGCCGGCGCCCGTTGCCTGCTTGTTCTCCCGAAGCACCTGGTGTGGGAACTTCCGGAGGATCATCTTGTAGTCGCCGCCTTCGCCGAGTTCCTTCAGCATCCGGCGGTTTGCCGACAGTCGCGCCGACTCCAGAGAGCCGTGGCGGATCTGCACCGACTCGTCGACGATGAGTGAGATCTGCACCTCGTATTCGTCCGGATCGGCGTCGATTCGTCCCATCTTGTACTGGGCGATCTTCGAGCCCGGGATGCCGGTGATGTACTCCCGGCGGGTGTAGCTTGGCTTGTCGATGTCCCGGTACATCGACGCGGGCTTTTCGCTCATAGTACCGAAAATCAGGACGAGTCGGCGGATAAAGCCTTCGAAGCGCCGCGTTCAGAGCCCTACTGCCGCTCGATTTCGTGTCGACCGAAGCCGTACCGCAGCCGATTCGCCAGCCGCCGGGAGAACTTCCCCGGCTCCTCGACCCGGGAATCGAACCGCTCACCGAGGGCCGCATAGATGAGCGGCACCGCCACCTCCTGTTCGAGCGCCTCCTGGACCGTCCAGGTGCCCGTCGAGCCGCCGGCGACGTGGTCCGCGACAGTTCCCAGATCGGACCCTTCGTCGCGGAAGGCCTCCTCACACAGCTCAAGCAGCCACGATCGGACGACCGCACCGTTGTTCCACGTTCGGGCGACGGCCTCCATGTCGAGATCGTATCGCCCCTCGTGCAGCAGTTCGAACCCCTCGCCGTAGGCCTGCATGAGCGCGTACTCGACGCCGTTGTGCACCATCTTGACGTAGTGGCCTGCCCCCGACTCGCCCATCCGATCGTGGCCGGCCGGTCCCGTCGCGACGGCATCGAAGATCGGTTTCATCTCCGCGTATGCCTCCTCGGGCCCGCCGATCATCAGCGAAAAGCCCAGTTCTGCACCGGCCGGGCCACCGGAGGTTCCGCAGTCGAGATAGGCTGCATCGACCGTCTTCGACCGTCGGATCGACGCCTCGAAGTGGGAGTTGCCGGCGTCGACGACGATGTCCTCGCGCGTGAGACGGCCGGCGAGTTCTTCGACGGTCGCGTCGACGGCGTCACCGGCGGGCACCATGAGCCAGATTCGCTTCGGTTCGGACAGTGCGTCGAGAAACGCCGTCATGGATTCGGCCGGTTCGGCGCCGGCGTCGGCTGCCGCCGCAACCGCCGCGGAATCGAGATCGAAGGCGACCACCTCGTGGCCATCCGCAAGCACGCGGTCGACGACGATCTGTCCCATCCGTCCGAGTCCGATGACGCCCAGTTGCATACCCGTGAGTTGCTGTGCCGGCAGGTAGTGGTTGCGGTCTCTTTGCCCGCCCTCGGCCGAAACGATCCGCCCGGCGCGCAAGCGAACTTTTATTCGGTGGACGGTTCTCACACCGAGTATGAGCGCGATCTCGTCGGTAGTACGTGGGCTGTAGCCGCGCGTTTCTCACACCGCGCACACGAAACCGTTACCAGCAGCGACTGTGTGCGAAACGGCGGCTGTCGACGACCGCAGCACACGACGCAGATTCCACGGCATCACGGGAGGACGCGACACCAATCATGAGTGAGGTTCCAGACAACTACGATCCAGCGGAGGTAGAACCGAAGTGGCGACAACAGTGGCAGGAGTCGGGGGTCTACCGGTACGACGACGACGACGACCGTCCGGACTACGTGATCGACACCCCGCCGCCGTACCCAACGGGTAATCTCCACATCGGCAACGCCCTCGGCTGGTGTTACATGGACTTTGCCGCCCGATACCACCGACTGCAGGGTCACGACGTGTTGTTCCCACAGGGGTGGGACTGCCACGGACTGCCGACGGAGGTGAAAGTCGAGGAGAACCGGGACATCCACCGGACCGACGTCGACCGCGACCAGTTCCGGCAGTGGTGTATCGAACACACCGAAGAGCAGATCGGTGCGATGAAGGAGACGATGCACACCCTCGGGTTCTCACAGGACTGGGACCACGAGTTCCAGACGATGGACCCCGACTACTGGGGGAAGACCCAGGAGTCGTTCGTCGAGATGGCCGCGGACGGCTACGTCTATCAGGACGAACACCCGGTCAACTGGTGTCCGCGCTGTGAGACGGCGATCGCCGACGCGGAGGTCGAAAACGAGGACCGAGAGGGCACCCTCTATCGGATCACCTTCGAGGGCATCGAAAGCGAGAAGGGGAGTTCCATGGACTCTGCGGCGGAGCCACAGGACATCGAGATTGCGACCACCCGTCCCGAGCTGCTTCCGGCCTGCGTCTCGATGGCCGTCGATCCCGACGACGAGCGCTACGACGGCCGGATCGGTGACCGCTTCGAGGTGCCGCTGTTCGGCCAGGAAATCGAGTTGATCGCCGACGAGAACGTCGACTCCTCCTTCGGGACCGGTGCGGTGATGATCTGTACCTTCGGGGACAAACAGGATGTCGACTGGTGGATGGAACACGATCTGGAGCTGCGGCCGGTGCTCACCGAGGACGGCCACCTGAACGACGAAGCCGGTGAGTTCGCCGGCCTCACGATCGAGGAGGGCAAACAGGCGATTGCGGATGCGCTGGCCGAGGACGGCCACCTCCGGTCCTCGGAGCCGACCGAGCAGTCCGTCGGCTGCTGTTGGCGCTGTGATACGCCGATCGAGATCCTCTCGAAGGAACAGTGGTTCGTCGCGGTCGATCAAGAGGAGGTCCTCGAAGCCGGTCGGGAGGTCGAGTGGATTCCCGATCACATGTACACCCGCTTCGAGGAGTGGACCGAAGGCATGGAGTGGGACTGGGTGATCTCCCGACAGCGCGTCTTCGCCACCCCGATTCCGGCCTGGGAGTGTGCCGACTGTGGCCACGTCCACATCGCCGACGCCGAGGCTGTCCCGATCGATCCGAACACCGAGGATCCGGCGATCGACGCCTGCCCCGAATGTGGGGGCAGCGCGAGCCCGGAGGGATCGCGAAGTGGAGGCGGTGAAACCGCCGGAACAGAGTGGATCGGCGAAACCGACGTGATGGACACCTGGATGGATTCCTCGATCTCGCCGCTGTACGTCGCCGGCTGGCCCGAGGAGTCCTTCGAGCCGGTCCAACTCCGCGAGCAGGGCCACGACATCATCCGGACGTGGGCCTTCTATACGATCCTCCGGACCGCCGCGCTGGAAGACGACATTCCGTGGGAGGAGGCGCTGATAAACGGAATGGTGTTCGGCGACGACGGCAACAAGATGTCCAAATCCCGCGGCAACTTCGTCCAGCCGGAGGAAGTCGTCGAGGAACACAGCGCCGACGCCTTCCGTCAGGCGATGGCACTCGGCGGCCAGCCCGGATCGGACATCCAGTTCCAGTGGAAGGAGGTCACCTCGGCGTCCCGCTTCGGGACGAAGGTGTGGAACATCACCCGATTTGCGACGGAACACCTCGAGGAGTCGGTCACGGACGTCGAGAGTCCGGCGTACCGCGACGCCGATCGGTGGATTCTCTCGGAGTGTGCCCGCGTCGCCGAGGAGGTGGCGTCGGACATGGACGAGTACCGCTTCGACTCCGCCCTCCAGACGCTCCGGGACTTCGTCTGGCACGATCTGGCCGACGACTACCTCGAACTGATAAAGGGGCGGCTGTACGAGGGCCGTCCCGGCGAGCGCGACGCCGCACGCCACGCGCTTTTCACCACCCTCTCGGCGTCGTTGCGGATGCTCTCGCCGTTTGCACCCTTCGTCACCGAGGAGGCGTACAGCCACCTGCCGACGGAGGGAAGCGTCCACGAATCGCAGTGGCCGGAGCTGCCGGATCCGGAGCCCGAAGCCGAGCGACGGGGACAGATCGTCGCCGACGTCGCCGCGAGCGTTCGCGGCTGGAAATCCGACGAAGGGAAGCCGTTGAACGCCGAACTCGATCGGATCGAGGTGTATCTCGAAGACGACCTGCCGGTCGATACGTACGACCTCGCCGACACGGTCAACGGACCCGTCTACATCGAGCAGGGTGAGCCGAACATCGAGACGGTGCCCGTCGACGTGGATATCGACCACAGCGAACTCGGCCCGGCGTTCAGAGACGATGCCGGTGCGGTGATCGGACAACTCGAGGCGACCGATCCTGCCGAACTGCAGGCCGCCCTCGAAACCAGCGGTGCAGTCGAGGTCGACCTCGGCGGCGAGGTCGTCGTCGTCGACGGCGAGATGTTCGATATCGTCACCGAACAGCGCGGCGAGGGCGGCGAGGAAGTCGTCGTACTCGAAGCCGGCGAGGCGACGGTGCTCGTCTACGAGTGACTATCCCGTTCGACCCGACCGGCGTAGACGCTGAACCCGAGCAACACGACGCCGGAGACCAGGCCGAACACAGCAATCGAACCGACTGAGATGTCGTACGCCACCGTCGCGTAGGGCTGGACTCCGACCCCGGCCGCGGTTTCGACCAACTCGGTCCCGGCGAATCCGAGCCCCGCGAGACCGAGCGTGACCGCAACGGCGAGAAGGCCGGTGATCAGGATCAGCCCCGAACAGATACCCTCCAGACCGACGAGCGACCAGGCACGCGATTCGGTCATCTCCTCGGTGTTGGCCCGTCGAACGACGAGTGCGACCAGTCCGACACCCCCGGCGAGGAGATTCCCGATCCCGAGTCCGGCGACCAGCGCGATTCCGATCGTCGCAGCGACCGGTTCGACGTCGAAATACAGCTCTCGAACCCCCTCCGGAAGCAGATACAGAAGCGGGAGCATCCCCGCTGCGGCGAGCGACGCGACCCCTGCGAGCCGGATCTTCCCCGGAATCGACAGCGCCGTCAGAACGCCACCCTGTGATCGGACGAACTCGTAGGTCGACCGCTCCACCGGATCACGCTGTCCCATCGGTTTCTGTCCGGTGTACGACCGCGGCCGACGTAGCCCTTTTGTATCCTTCAGTTTCTGGATACCAAAGATTTATATAGAAGAAGAAACAATCATTAGATGTAACGAGGTGACCAGCCATGGCACTTCCGACAACCGCACCGAGTGCATGGATGCAGAACCTCAGCGACCCGTCCCGTCTGTTCGGGGACTTCGGTGGTAACGACTACGAACTGTACGAGGAAGACGGTGAGTTCGTCCTCACCATCGATATGCCGGGCTTCGAGCGCGACGAAATCAGCGTCGCCTGGGACACCGGCATCCTGAACGTCGCTGCCGAACACGTCGACGAGGACCGTGGTCGACAGAAGACCTACCACAGACGGTTCCGCTTCCCGAAGGACATCGACGAGAACGCGATAACCGCCTCCTACACGAACGGTGTCCTCGAGGTGACGCTTCCGACGGCCGACGAGGCCCCCGTCCGTGGCACAGAGATTCCCGTCGAAGGCTGAAGTGATCGATCGCCGGCGCTGAGCCGGCGTCGATCACGCGTTTTTTGTCGTGAACATCGACCGACAGCGATCCGTGGGGACGAATCGACCGTTCGTGAATCGTCGAAAGTGAGCCGTCTGTTTCCGATCGCTTCGAGACTGTTTCGGTCAGAACGTTTTTTTTTTCATCCCGGTGTCCGAGTCCAATCAATCGTCAGCGTCGTCCGGATCATCCGGGTCGTCTTCGTCCGCGTCGTCCGCGTCGTCTTCATCATCTGAACCGTCTGAATCGCTTTCGTCAGCGTCGTCTGTGTCGTCTTCGTCCGCGTCGTCCGCGTCGTCAGCGTCGTCAGCGTCGTCCGGGTCATCCGGATCCTCTTCGTCAGCCGGATCGGCGGGATCGGCGGAATCTTCGGCGTCATCCTCGTCGGCCGGGTCGGCGGAATCGTCCGGATCAGCCGGATCGGCAGGATCTTCCTCGTCGGCCGGGTCAGCAGGATCGGCGGAATCGTCCGGATCAGCCGGGTCGGCTGGATCGGCAGGGTCCTCCTCGTCGGCCGGATCAGCCGGATCGTCGGAATCAGACTGATCGGGCGGGTCGGCGACGCCGTCTTCAGTTTCGTTTTCCGGTGGACCCGCTCCGCTCGGTCCCATCGCCGTTTCGTTCGACGGCGGTCCGCGCTGTCCGGCAGGCGGAGCGAGGTCCCCCGGTGGTCCTCGGCGTTCCTGCATCTCCGTTACGTTCCGCTGGAGTGCCTCCAACCGCTCCGTCGCGACGCCGGCCTCACCGGCGGCCCGACTCGTCTGTTCGATCGCTCGTTCGAGACCGACGGCACCGGCGACGACCCGCGCTTCCTGTGCCCGTGCCGCGACGCCCGACTCGTCGTCGATCGACGCCTCTACGGCAGCGAGACGCTCACTCCGTTCCTGTAATCGGTCCGTCCGCCGCTCGATCACCGCCTGTCGTTCCTCCGGTGTCTCGGCCCGTTCGAGTGCAGCGGCGAACGTCCGATCGTCGACTTCCTGTTCGGCATCGGCGGTACTCGCCTGCATGAACGACGACACCGATGCTCCCAGTTCCGCTTCGTCTTCGTCCTCGGATTGATCGGCGACGACACCGCTCGCAACGCCGCCGATCATCGCAACGGCGACGACGGCGGCGACGGCGAGTACGACCGCGAGCGGTCTCTGCTTCATACCGCCTCATCACGCCGCATCCGTTATAAACCCATCAACTGTTCGTTCCGTTTACGTCGTTATCGACGGCCGTTCCGGCCACGAGAGGGTTCAAAAACGGACGTGGGGCGGTAACGGGCTTCGCATACGTCCCGTGGTCGACAGTCGTTCTGTCAGCAACGCTTATGTGTGTGTCACTACCACACACGTTCGGACGACATGTTCGAACCGTTCTCAAGCGGGTATTACCTCGGTCGGATGTACGTCGAACCGCACGACGGCGACCGTGCCGTCATGCACCGCGAACAACACGAGCGAGTCGACCGGCAACTGTACGGCACACGGGGTCCGGATACCCCGCCGCTGGTGATGAAGGTCGGATCGGCACACGTCCCCGTCCGTGGTGCCGACGGCGTCCCCGGACAGACGCTTGCCCTCCCGGAGACGACGCTTTCCAGCGCCGGTGTCGAGAATCCGCCGACGCTTCGAGAGGTGTTGCTCGCGAAGGCCGACCGGGCAAAACAGCTTCTCACGGTCGAGGTTCCGGATGTCGGTGCCGACGACGAACCCGGCGAACTTTAGCCCGCGCGTTCGTTTGTCCCGTCGATGCTCGACGATCTCCTCGGTCGCACGGAACTCAAAGAGCGGATCGAGGAACTGAAAGACGAACGCGACAGCCTGCAGGCACAGCTCGACGCCGAGGGCGAACGCCGCGCCGAAGCCGTCCGGAAGCGACAAACCGCCGAACAGCGGATCAACCGACTCGAAGACCGCATCGCAGACCTCGAGGGACAGCTCCAGCGGGAATCCGAGACGATCGGCGAGACCGTCTCCTTCCGCCGACAGGAGACGCTCCGGAGCGATCGGCTCTCGTCGGTCCTCGATCGCATCGAGCAGTTCGACGGCTCCCCGGAGAGCGTCGTCTCCGCCTTCGTCTCCGACGACGAGACGCCGCCGACCGATCTTCGGGAACTCCTCGGTGATCGCGTCGCACTCGTCGATCGTGCGTCGCCGTGTCTCGCCGTCGCCGACGACGCCGGTGTGGTCGCGGTTGCCCTGTCCCCACCGATCGCTCCGGAGCCGTTCTGTGAGTGGGGCCCCCGACCACGGATCGATCGGTCGTGGTTCCAGCCGACCGGCTCCTTCGCCGTGGCGTTGATCCGATCGGATCTCTTCGCCCTCGGCGTGTACCGAGGAACAGAACGGATCGATTTCGAGGGCTTCCAGAGCGACGTCAAGGGCGATCACTCGAAGGGTGGCTTCTCACAGGCGCGCTTCGAGCGCCGCCGCGACGAACAGATCGCAAACCACCTCGATCGGTGCCGTGAGGTGCTTTCGAATCACGACACGAGCCGGCTGTACGTCGTCGGAGACAGACGGCTCATCGGTGAGTTCGACGCCGACGCCCACGCGGCCGTCGACGCGACCGGAAAGCCGAAACCGGCGCTTGACGACGCCTTCGAGCGATTCTGGACGACGAAGCTGTACGGGCTGTGATCCGACCGGGCGTCGGAGACGTTTAGACCATCCGCCGTCCAGACAACTGTATGCGACTCTGTATCCTCGCCCACGAGAAGTTCCCCGACGACGCCAAAACTGCCGTCGGCGTACTTCGGTACAGCGACCACGAGGTCGTCGCCGTCCTCGACCGCGACTGTCCCAGCCGACGCGTCTCGGAGTGTATCGACGGCGTTCAAGACGCGCCGATCGTCGGATCCGTCGCCGACGCCCCCGACTTCGACGCCCTCCTGATCGGAATCGCTCCGATCGGCGGTGGCTTCGACGACTCCTGGCGGCCGGACGTCAGAGCCGCAATCAACTCCGGCGCCGACGTGATCTCCGGACTCCACTACTTCCTTTCGGAGGATCCGGAGTTTCGAACGCTAGCGGCCGACCTCGGCGTCGATCTGCGGGACGTCAGAAAGCCACCGGCGGACCTCACCGTCTCGGAGGGGATCGCCCGTGAACTGGATGCGGAGATCGTTCTGACGGTCGGCACCGACTGCTCGACCGGAAAGATGACGACGACGCTCGAGTTGCTCGAAGCCGCCCGCGACCGCGGTCTCGACGCCGGATTCGTTCCGACCGGACAGACCGGAATCGTCATCGACGGGTCCGGCATCGCCGTCGATCGAACGATCAGCGACTTCGCGGCCGGTGCGGTCGAGCGGATGTGCGTCGAACGCTCGGAGCACGACTACCTCTTCGTCGAGGGACAGGGCAGCATCGTCCATCCGGCCTACTCGGCCGTCACCTGTGGGATCCTCCACGGTTCGATGCCCGATCACCTCGTGTTGTGCCACGAGGCCGGCCGCGAGACGATCCACGGCTACGACGCCTTCGAGATCCCAGCCCCCGGCAGGGTCGCCGAGCTGTATCTCGATCTCGCCGACTCGGTCGCACCGACGAATCTACTCGGCGGTGCACTGAACACGAGCCACCTCGACAAACCGGCGGCCGACGGTGCACTCGACGCCTACTCCGAGGCGATCGACGCGCCGGCTGTCGATCCGGTTCGAACCGACGCCGCCGCCCTCGTCGATCGGCTATGAACGCCACGTTTCACCGCGTCGAACTGCCGCTTTCGACCCCGTTTTCGATCGCCCGGGGGACCACGGAGACGGCCGAAAACGTCGTCGTCGAGATCGAAGCCGACGGGGAAACCGGATACGGCGCGGCCGCCCCCTCCCCACGATACGGTGAGACGATCGACACCGTCGAGGCGGTGCTGCCCGACCTCCTCGCCGCCGCCGAATCCGTCGGCGACCCCCACGCACGACGCCGGATTCAGACGGAGATGCAGGCGACCGTCCGCGACAATCCGGCGGCCCGTGCTGCGGTCGACATCGCGCTTTGGGATCTCGCGGGATCGCTCCTCGAGACGCCGCTGTATCGCCTCCTCGGACTCGTCCCTGGCGGTCCCGAAACGTCGTATACGATCGGGCTGGGTCCGACGGACGAGATGAAACGGCGGGCCGAGGCGGCCACCGACGCCGGACACTCGATTCTGAAGCTCAAACTCGGCACCGACCGCGACCTCGAAATCGTCGCTGCGGTTCGGGCGGCCGCACCGGAGGCGACGATCCGCGTCGACGCGAACGAGGCCTGGGATCGGGCCGAGGCGATCCGAAAGATCGAGACGCTCGAGGGGTACGGCGTCGAGTTCGTCGAACAGCCGGTCCCAGCCGACGGCGACCTCGCCGCCGTCTACGAGGCCGCTCCGCTGCCGATCGTCCTCGACGAGTCGGTCGAAGACGCCGCTTCAGTCTCCGCCGTCGCCGACATCTGTGACGGCGTGAACTTCAAGCTCGTGAAGTGTGGCGGGCTCACGCCGACGCTCGATGCGATCGCAACGGCCCGGGCACACGGCCTCTCGGTGATGTGTGGCTGTATGATCGAAACAGACGCCGCAATCGCCGCCGCCGCTCACCTGCTGCCGCTTCTCGATTACGCCGACCTCGACGGGTCGTTGCTGCTGTCGGAGGATCCGTACGACGGCGTTCCTGTCACCGGGGGGCGGTTCGATCTGGCGGCGGTCGATTCCGGCACCGGCGTCACACCGAGGTAGAACTCACTCCTCGTCGGCGTGGGACCGAACCCACAGTTCGCCGATCCGGGACAGCCGCGTTCGGTAGGAGTTGCCCTGTTCTTCCCGTTCGATGTACCCCTTGCCGCCCGGCCCGAGGCGGTCGACGTTGTAGATGACCTTCGAGCGGAAGGAGTCGGTGTACTCCTCGCCGAGTTCCCGTGCGAGGGTGTCGGCGAGTTCGCTGACGGATTCGAACTCGCCGTGTTCTCCGAGCGTGAAGAGGATCAACTCCTCGAACGGCTTGACGTTCGAAAAGGAGGCGACGGGCAACTCGATGATGTGGCTGTCGCCGAACTCCTTTGCCCCGATCGTGGTGCCGCGTTCGTCGAACTCCTCCAGCAACCCTCGGGCACTCTCGAGTCGATCCCGGATCGCTTCGTCGTCTGCCTCGCCGTCGAGGATCGCCTCGAGGAGGTCGCGGCTGTGTCTGAGTTCCTCTGCGAGTTCCGTCTCCAGATACTTCTCTGGGACGGTGTAGTAGGTGTGGATCCGATCGCGGTCGCCCTCGCGTTCGACCATGATGGAGTGGGCGGCGGTGGCGAAGGCAAACGAGACGGTTCGGGGCATCGCCGAGACGTTCACCCACACCTCCGCCCCGCTGTCCAGTTCGTCGTTGATCAGGTTGTACGCCTGCTCGAAGGCGGCGTCGTAGTCGTAGACGTCCTCGATGACGACCCGTTCCGTGTCGGCCCCGAGGAGGTTCCGAAAGTCCTGCTGGAGCTTCCGGGAGAGGTTTCGGGAGTACTCGACGTTTGCCTCACTGCCGACGGCACCCTGCAGGAAGACGGCTCGATCGACGTCGAGTTGATCGCGCACGAGCGGCGCGATCAGCCGGTCGTAGTCGAAGCCGACCGGGACGATGTGTGTCTGCATACACTCCGTTTCACACGTCGGCATAAAAAGCGTGGCCGGTCCGCCGCCGCCCCGAAGCCGATCTGTACGACCAGAGCAGCAGATCCCCCCAGCCGCCGACTATTTACATCGTTCGGACGTACAACGACACAGACGCGGCAACGCACCCATGCAGGACACCGCAAAGTATCTGATCCGGGCCGACATCACCGCCGACGGCGTCGTCGAGCGCTCCGACGTGGTCGGCGCCGTCTTCGGACAGACCGAGGGGCTTCTCGGCGAGGAGCTGGATCTCCGGGAACTGCAGGACTCCTCGAAGGTCGGCCGAATCGACGTCGAGATCGAATCGAAGGGTGGGCAGTCCTTCGGCCGGATCACGATCGCGACGAGTCTCGACCAGATCGAGACGGCGATCCTCGCGGCTGCACTTGAGACGATCGAGCGCGTCGGCCCCTGCCGGTCGACGATCGAGATTCGGACGATCGAGGATGTCCGGGCCGCAAAGCGCAGCGAGATCGTCGACCGCGCTGCAGCACTGCTGACGGACGCCTTCGACGGCTCACAGACGAGCCGAGACCTCGTCGAAGAGGTGCGAGAGGCGGTCCGTATCGCCGACATCACCGACTACGAGGGGCTGCCGGCTGGCCCGAACGTCGCCGACGCCGACGCCATCATCGTCGTCGAAGGCCGGGCAGACGTACTGCGACTGCTGCAGTACGGGATCAAAAACGCCGTCGCCGTGGAGGGCACCGACGTGCCCGAAGCCATCGCGGAGCTAACGGCGGAACGGACGACGACGGCGTTTCTCGACGGCGACCGCGGCGGTGAGTTGATCCTCCGAGAGCTCACACAGGTCGGAAACGTCGATTACGTCGCCTTCGCACCCGACGACGAATCCGTCGAGGATCTGTCTCGCCGCGATGTCATGAAGGCTCTCCGGGAGAAGGTGCCGTACGACCGCGTGTCGACCGACGAGTTCCCCGACTCTCCCGAGGAGATCGTGACGGATACCGACGGATTGAGCGCCGAACCGATCTCCGGCACGTCCGAGTCGACCACCGATCCGAGCGGAATCGACGTCGAGGCCAACGACGGCGAGTCGGCCGCCGTCTCGTCCGGCACGGCCGGGTCGAATGCAACCTCGCCGTCGTCGACTGCCGAGTCCGCCGCATCTGCGGCGAGCCCACGAAACCAATCCACGGACGGAACGGCGGATGCGGGCGTCGAGTCCGCGACCGGGGCGGACACCGACGACGAACCCGCAACGCTCCGGGGACACGTCGCGGCGGTGATCGAGGCCGAAAGCGGGACCGTTCGCCTGCTGGATGAATCCTTCGCCGTCGTCGACTCGGTCGACGCCGACGACGCATTCGACGCCCTCGAGGCGGCCGAATCGACACCGACCGCCGTCGTCCTCGACGGCGAGTTGACACAGCGGATTCTCGATGTCGCCGCACAGCGAGGCGTCGATCAGATCGTCGCCCGTTCGGAGGGGTCGTTCGTCAAGAAGCCGACGAGCGTTCGCGTCCGGACCGCCTCGGAGCTACTCGCCGGCGAGGTCGAGACGTAGCTCCACCGCGTCACGATCCGGATAGAACCCGGGAATCCGTCGCTCGATCCCGAACCCCAGATCACGATAGAACTCCACAGCCGGGGCGCCCTCCGGCGTCGTGACGAGGAGACAGTCGGCGTCGAGACGGTCACAGACGGCCCCGACGAGCCGTCTTCCGATCCCCTGTCGCCGCCACTCCGGCGCGACGACGAGTTCCGAAAGCAGCGGTTCGTCACCGGGAAACGCGATCGCGTAGCCGACGACCTCGCCGACGTCGGCCACCACTCCGACGAACACGCCCGATGCGGCCGCTTCCGGAAGCCCCTCCTCCGCGTAGCTCAGATGCGTCTGCAGCCGGTGAACCGACGGAACGTCGCTCTCTTCGAGTCGACGAACGAGCATCTCAAACCAGTCCGATGGTGAATCCGACGACGGCGAGCAGCGCCGCCGCGAGTGTCGCGAGCAGATTGACGCTCTGGTTGTCGAGCAGCCCATCCTCCAGCGTCGCGCCGAGGACGCTGTCGAACACCATTCCAAAGAACCCGGCGAGGACGACGAGGCCGGTCGACGTGGTGTCGAACCCGAACACGATCGCAGCGAGGCCGCCGATGATCCCGGCTCCGAGGAGGCCGAACACGCCGCCCTGCCAGGTGACGCCGCCGTCGGTTCCCGCCGGGACGCGCTCGCCGGTGGTGATGAGCCGTGGATTGTCGAACAGTCCACCGAACTCACTCGAGAAGGTATCCGAAAGCGCGGCGGCGACCGCCGCGGCGAAGGCGAACTGAAACAGCGTCTCGGGTACGGCCCCGTCGACCGTGGCGAATCCGACGACCGCAACCAGCGCGACCGCCGAGTTGGCGAGTACGTTTCCGGTTCCGCGTTCGCCTTCGTTTTCCTCCGCGATGCCGCGTTCGAGCTTCTGTTCGTAGCGGTACTTCGAGGAGAGTCCACCCAGTCCGAAGAACGTCACGAGGAGCAGAAACCACCCGTAGCCACCGAGGATGACGGTAAACAGTGCGAGCAACACGCCGGTCAGAACCCCGGTGCTGGAGGCGGTATCGAGGGCGTGGGCGACGTAACCGAGGATGGCCGTCAGGGCGATTCCGGCGGTGAGATGTGTCACCGTCGGCTCGACTCCGATACCGAGCAGGAACCAGCCGACGAGACCGACCGAGAGGACGACGAGTGGATCGTCGTGGAGGAACAGAAGCGATCGGAGCAACCCTCCGACGAGTCCGCCACCCACCGAAACGAAAACGACGGTCGGGATCGCCGGAACGGCCGCTCCGAGCGCACCTGCTGCGGCGAAGCCACCGATCCCACCGAGGCTTCCGGCGACGACGAAGGCGGTGTCGACGAAAAGCCGCTCCGAGAACCGCCCCGAAAGCAGCATCTGTACACCGTTGCCGACGGTGACGACGAACACTGCCGCGGTGAACATCGACATCGGGAGTGACCCGAGCGCGGCGATCACCCCGAGTCCGGCGACGCCGAGTGCAAAGCCGGCGAGTCCGTACAGCCGACCCGCGTCTCGATCCGCCTTCCGTGCGAACAGTTCGAAAAGCGGGCCGCTCGTGGTCAGCAGTCCGACGGCCGCGACGGCGAGAAACGGCAGCGCGACGACCGCCTTGAGACCGCCTTCGAGCGTTCCCTCGACCACGGGACCGAGGAGTGTGAGACCTCCGACGACGACGAATGCGGCGGCTCTCCCGGATCCCGTCACGAGTCGGTCTATCGGTGACATTTACATGAACGTACCGTTCTCCCAGCGAGCGACCCCAAAGGCTCAGGGCCATCGCGCGAGACGAACACACATGGGGATCTACGATCGGTATCTCGCCGGGCGGATCCGTCTCAGCGACGCCGATCTTCCGTCCTGTGTGGCGGTCATCATCACCGAACGCGACCTGCTCGAACCCGGGGCCTACGAGACGCTGTCGTCGCTGTTTCGGTGGGCCTTCGAGTTCGGTGCCGACTCCGTCGTGGTGTACGTCTCCGTCCTCGATTCCGAGGCCGTCCCGACGCTGCGGGCTGCGCTGTCGTCGCTGGATACCCCGAGGGAAATCGCCGTCCGCGGTCCCGACGACGAGACGACGACCGAGGCACCGATCGCCGTGAGCATCGGCCTCGGTGGGAAGGCCGAGTTCGCCACGGCGGTGCGGGGGATCGCCACGGCCGCCGCCGAAGGCGATATCGATCCGGACGCCCTCGATACGGCCGATATCGAACGGCGACTCGTCTTCCCGACCGCACCGGATCTCGTGATCAAAACCGGCCAAGAGCGGCTGTCGGATTTCCTCATCTGGCAGTCCGTCTACTCGGAGCTGTATTTCACCGACGTGAACTGGCGAAACTTCCGGTATCGGGACTATCTGCGGGCGATCCGGGAGTACCAGAGCCGAAGCCGTCGGTTCGGCCGGTAGGGTATCAGTCGCCGTCGGCCTCGGTCGGCTCCGTCGATCGACGCTGTGTCGCGTGCCGGACCGCCATCGATCGCTCCGGGTCTCGCCCTTCGCTCAGGAGACGGACGAGCGTCGCTGCTCGTTTCTTCCGGACCGCCTGTCGGGAGGCTTCCCGCAGTTCGTAGGTGCGAAGCGCACGGAGGAAATCGATGCGGGAAAACTCCGGCCAGTAGGGGGTACAGAAGTACACCGCCGCCTCGTTGCCGTTTGCGTGCCACGGCAGGAAGTTCGACGTGCGCTCGTCGCCACCGGTTCGGACGACGAGGTCGACGGCCCGCGTCGGGCTGTCCGTGAGCCGCTGTTCGATTTCGGCCGTGTCGACGCTCGACGGATCGATCTCTCCATTGGCTGCTGCCGTTGCGATCTCCCGCGTGACCTCGAGAAGTTCCGCACGGCCGCCGTAGGCCAACGCGACGTTCAACCGGAGGCTGTCGTACCCCGCGGTTTTGCGTTCGGCGTACTCGATCGCTTCCCGAAGATGCTCCGGAAGCCGATCGGTCTCCCCGATCGCCCGGATCTGGACCGCCTCGTCGTGAACCCGATCCTGCTCGGCGAACTCCCGTAGCTTTCGATCGATCAACTCGAAGAGGGCCCGTCGCTCGGCGGCGGGTCGATCGAAGTTCTCCGTCGAAAACGCATACAGCGTTAGCTCCCGAATCCCGAGTTCGTTGCACCACCGCAGCACCGATTCCGTCGTCTCCGCCCCTGCGCGGTGGCCGGTGGCCGCCTCACAGTTTCGCTCCCGTGCGTATCGGCGGTTCCCGTCCTGAATGACCGCGACGTGATCCGGGGTCGTCGACAGTTCCTGCTCCAGTAGGCGCTCGTACGTCGCCTCCAGTCGACGCCGAAGCCGTCGAAACACACCCGGAGTGTGTCGTCACAGCGTATCAGCCTTGCCATCCGGACGCTCCGGCCGATCGACACGCCTCAGAGGCGGTTTTTGGACATACAGTGTCTGAAACAGCTCGTTTCGGGGAGAACTGGCGGGCCGCAGGGTTTATTACCAGTTGTCGCCTCGGTGGTAATGCAATGGCGACCGGTACGGTTGACTTCTTCAACGACACTGGCGGTTACGGCTTCATCGATACCGACGAGTCCGACGAGGACGTGTTCTTCCACATGGAAGACGTCGGCGGTCCTGACCTCGAGGAGGGGCAGGAAGTCGAATTCGAGATCGTCCAGGCCGACAAAGGCCCCCGGGCGAAGAATCTCACCCGCCTGTAGAGAAGCAACGAACTGAGGCACAGACGCAGAACGTGGGACGGTGCGACGGACTCCCGTCGCGGACCGTGACCTGTATTATCTTTGGACGCATCGATCCGACGATGAGTGACGTCGTCGACCACGACCTCTATCAGCGAACGAAGGCACTGCTCGAACCCGGTGACATCCGTCTCAACGGGATCATCGTCGACACCGAACTCTCCGGTGACGAGGAACCGAAGCTACATCAGGCGACCCTCGACATCGGAGACGTTATCGCCGAGGCCGCCGGGATCGATCCGACCGACGCCTACGTGTACTCCGGCAACGACGACGAGCAGTTCGGGATCAACCAACACCAGGGGCTGACCATCGACGACGACGAGTTCATCTGGGAGTGCCAGCAGTTGCTCCGGGACAGCACCTACCAGATCGTCTTCTACTACGAGGCCAACGCAGACCAGTCGGCGATCGTCGACGCCGTCGACGAGCTCGGCTTCGAGGTGACCGGCGTCGAGGGTGAGGACTGACCGATCGCCGGCATCGGCGGAACGTGCCGCTTATGATCGTCTGGAGCCGAGTACCGGTATGACAGACGCCACCGATCTCGACCGCCTCGATCGGGCCGTTATCAACGCCTTTCAGGGTGGCTTTCCCGTCGTCACGGATCCTTTCGAACCGGCCGCCGAGCGGCTTCGGGACGCCGGTATCGACATCGACGCCGACGAACTGCTCGACCGGATTCGCCGACTCGACGAATCGGGCGTTCTGACGCGTTTCGGACCCCTGATAAACGCCCAGGAGATCGGCGGTGCGGCGACGCTCGTCGCCATGCACGCTCCGCCCGACCGCTTCGAGGAGATCGCCGAGGCTGTAAACGACCACACCGAGGTCGCACACAACTACGAGCGAGAACACCCTCATCTGAACATGTGGTTCGTCGTCAGCGTCGCCGATCCCGACGCCGTCGAGACGGTTCTCGAGGCGATCGAGGCCGAAACCGGGCAGCCGACGTACAACCTGCCGAAACAACAGGAGTTCCGCGTCGAGGCGAAGTTCTACGTCGACGGTCCACTCGAAGACGGCGGGATCGACTGCTCGGATCTCGGCCCGTCGCCGGAGCCGATCGACCGAGACACGCTCACGCCGGCCGAACGGGATCTGGTCTTGGAGGTACAGGACGGACTGCCGGTGACGGCGACTCCGTACGCCGACGTCGCGGCGGCGATCGGTTCGGACCCCGAATGGGTCACCGAGACGATCAATCGGTTCGACGCCGAGGGGAAGATCCGACGCATCGGCGTCATCCCGAACCACTACGAACTCGGCTACACGGAAAACGGCATGACGGTCTGGGACGTTCCGGACGACCTCCTCGAGGCGGTCGGCCCCGACGTGGCGAGTCTCCCGTTCGTCACCCACTGTTACGAGCGCCCGCGCCACGAGGACGTGTGGCCGTACAACTTCTTTGCGATGACACACGGCCGGAGCGAGGCCGAAAGCAAACGGCGGATCGAGCAGGTTCGAGAGCGGATGGCCGAACACTTCGACGTCTCCGAGGACGACTGGGATTCGCTGTTCTCCACACAGATCCTCAAGAAGACGGGAATCCGGATCGACGAGCGTGCCGACGCGAACACGGCCTGAGCATGTACGATTCAACCTCTCCCGACGGTGGTCTGCCGTGATTCCGCTGTTCCACGACTTCACCGACGAGCGCGTACTCGTCTTCGGCGGTGGACCCGTCGGTGCCCGCAAGTCGCGTCGATTCAGCACGGAGGCGACGGTCGTCGTCGTCAGCCCGACCTTCGAGGCCGACGACTACGGGGACGCGGAACTGCTGCGGGCAGCCCCCGACCCGGATGCCGTCTCGGAGTGGATCGATCGGATCGACCCGGCACTCGTCGTTGCTGCGACCGACGTAGCGGCGGTAAACGAGGCGATCGCGGCCGCAGCAGCCGATCGTGGCATTCTCCTCAACCGTGCCGATACCTCGGAGGTTCGCGACGCAAAAAGTGTCGCCGTCCCGGCGACGATCGACGAGGGGCCGGTGACGGTGGCCGTTTCGAGCGGTGCGACCAGCCCGGCGTTTGCGAAGGAACTCCGCAACCAGATCGAAGAGCGGGTCACCGGCGCCGGGGAGGCTGCGGTCGTCGTCGGCGAACTCCGCGAGCGGCTGAAGGCCGAAGCCGTCGAACCGGAGAAGCGCCGTGCGGCGATTCGAGCGGCCGTCGATGCGATCGATTGGAAGGATTTAGATACGGGGAGCGCTAAGCCTCGCCGAAGCATCGAAACAGCGGTTCGGGACACACTGGAGGAACACGAGTGAAATCGGGAACTGGAATCATCGCCGGCGTAAGCGTCTCTCACGACCACGCGACCGTCGATCAGATCGAAGCCGTCTGTGAACAGCCACAGGACGTGGCCGTCACGGAACTGCTCGACTCCGACGGCGTGACCGAGGCGTTCGTCCTCCAGACGTGTAACCGCGCCGAGGCGTACGTGGTGAGTGAAGACGCCGAAACCGCTCGCCGTGCGCTTACGGGGTACACCGACGCCATCTCGGAGGACGTCGTCGTCTCCCTCGGACACGAGGAGAGCCTCAGACACCTGATGCGCGTTAGCTGTGGCCTCGAGTCGCTCGTCTTGGGCGAGGATCAGATCATCGGACAGGTCCGAGACGCCTACGAGGACGCCCGCGGCGTCGGTGGCATCGGCCCGGTTCTGGAGGATGCGATCCTGAAATCACTCCACGTCGGCGAGCGAGCACGCGACGAGACGGCCGTGAACGACGGATCGATGTCGATCGCATCGGCGGCGGTCCGGATGGCCGCCGAGGAGCGAGAACTCGAATCCGCGGTTGCACTCGTCGTCGGTGCCGGCGAAATGGCGGCGATCGCCGCCCAGTCACTCGACGATGCAGTCGACCGAATCGTGATCGCAAACCGGACCGTCGAGACCGCCGAGGCGGTCGCCGCCGGCCTCGACACCGAGACGACCACCGTCGATCTCGAAACCGTGTCGATCGCGATCGCCGACGCCGACGTCGTCATCAGCGCAACCGCAAGCGACGATCACGTGATCGATCCCGATGCGTTCCGGTACGCCGGCGACACGCTCGTCATCGATCTCGCCCAGCCCCGGGATATCGATCCGGCAGCCCGCTCGATCGACGACGTCGACGTTCGGGACCTCGACGCCCTGCGGTCCGTGACCGACGCCACGCGGGAGAGCCGCCGAAACGCCGCCGAGGCGGTCGAGACGATGATCGACGACGAACTCGAACACCTCATCACCCAGTACAAGCGAAAGCGAGCCGATCAGGTCATCGCCGCGATGTACGAGGGCGCAGAGCGGGTGAAACGACAGGAGCTGCGGACGGCGCTGTCGAAGCTCGAATCCGAGGACGAACTCACCGACGACCAGCGGATGGTCGTCGAATCGATGGCCGATGCACTCGTCGGACAGCTCCTCTCGGCGCCGACGGAGAGCCTCCGGGACGCCGCCGAGAACGACGACTGGTCGACGATCAACGCCGCACTCCAGCTGTTCGGCCCCGGGCTTCGACCCGAACCGGCCGAACTGCCGTCGATCCCCGACGGCCCCGCCGCTCCCGGGACGATTCCCGAAGAGATGCAGGAACGGATGCCGGACGCCGTATTAGAACAGCTCGCAGAGGACGACTGAACGGTCAGTCCGACGCCTCGACGGCTTCGAAGTTTTCGATTTCGATCTGTTCGTCGAGCAGGTGCTCCTCGTTGCCCGTTACGTCGATCTGTTCGCGAGCGAGCTTTTTCAGCTTCGACTGTGGTGAGAGGTCACCGATCAACACGCCGCCGATCACCCGACCGTCCTTGATTGCGACGCGACGCCACTCCTGTTCGCTGTACTTCTTCTCGACCGTCCGGTCGCCGAGCGTCGGGTGACCGAAGGAGAGAAACGGAAAGTCGAAGTGGGTGATCGAATACGAGGAGACCCACTCGAAGGTCTCCTCGGGGCCGCCCGCGACCATGTTCGATCCGGCGATCGATCCCTGCTCCTTCGCAGAGCCCCACGCTCCGTTCTGGGCCCGCTCGCCGAGGATGACGTCGTGAAACTGTGTGATGTCGCCGGCAGCGTAGACATCTTCGATATTCGTCTGCATGTGTTCGTCGACGACGATCCCGTCGTCGAGTTCGATGTCGGTGTCCTGGATGAACTCGGTGTTGAAATCGAGACCGATCGCCACGCCGGCGAACTCCGCCTCGAAGCGGTCGCCGTTGGGGTCGACAGCCGCCGTCACGTGGCCGTCGTCGTCGACCTCGAAGTGGTCGACGCCGCTTTCGAAGACCGGTGTGACACCGATGTCCCGGAGTGCGTCGTGGATGATCTCTGCACCCTCCTCGTCGAGTGCGTACCGCCACCACGAGTTGCCGCGCATCAGGTAGTGGGCGTCGACGTCCTGTGCGCCACAGATCGCAGCGAGGTCGATTCCGAGTAGCCCCGCACCGACGACGACGCCCGTGTCGGCCGCCGCAGCATTTTCTTTGATTCCGCGGGCGTCCTGGAAGGTCCAGAAGTGGTGAATGCCGTCGGCGTCGCTGTTTTCGACGGGCAGTTGCGTCGGGGTGCCGCCGGTGGCGACGAGCAGTCTGTCGTAGTCGTAGGTCTCTCCCTCGTGGGTGTACACCTCGTGTGCGTCGGTGTCGATTCCGGTGACGACCGTATCGAGTTCGAGATCGATGTCTCGCTCCGCATACCAGTCGGGATCGTGAATCGAAATCGGCGCCTCGGGGAGTTTCCCCTTCGCAAACTCCTTGATCAAGATTCGATTGTAGAGAGCCTCACCTTCCTCGGTGATGACGGTGACATCGGCATCGGGATCGGTTTCGCGGATCGTCTCTGCCGCCGAGGAACCGGCGATCCCATCCCCGATAATAACATGCGACGTAGCCATAACCTCACTACGGAATCCGGGTTAATGTGAATTGCTATATCGTGATTCTGCATCCATCCGTCGTTCCGTCGAACACCCGTGATACACCGCTTCGAGAGCCTCCATCCGTGGGTTGAAGAGACTCCGGGCCCTCCCTTCGAGTATGAAAATCAAACAGAACATCCGTCACTGGGCGGCGAAGAAAGCTCTGACGACGCCGGTCATCGGAGATATTGCGAACGACAAACTCGTCGATCTTCACACCAAGATATTCCTCGGAAAGGCAGACGAAACACGCCGGGAGGAGCGGCGGGCACACCTCGATGACTTTTTCAACGCCACGATGGACACCTACGTACAGGCGCTGCAGGATGGATTCAGCGAGGCCGAAGCCCGGGAAATCACACACATACAGGCGAACTTCGACTTCTTCAATCACGGTTGGACGGAGATGATGGAGATCCCCGGCGACGAACTCGAGGATCACTTCCGCCGATACGAGGCGTTTTTCAAGAAGTACGAGATCACCATCGACGACCCACTCGGGGTGTTCCGACCGAGTGCTGGCATCGCCGACGCGCCCTCGACGCCGGAGAAACTCGAAGAGCCGGAGTACGAAAACGCACTCGCTGGCTTTGCGGACGACGTCTACGTCGAAACTGATTCCGGCGAGACGGTTGTCGGCGGTGACGCCGAAGAGCCCGACGACGTCGACCCACGGAACGCTCCCGGGATGGACGACAACGCCGACGACGCAACCGCCGACTGATACTTTCGTCGCCCCCGTCAGGTCGTGGTTTCTTTTCCGTCGAGATGTCCACTGGCGGAAACGCTCTCGACGATGTCGGCCGATTCGGCGGTGGCACGCTCGAAACGCTCCTCTGCCCACTGGACTGCCCCCGGATCGGCTGTCTGCAGTATGGCGTGTACTGGACCGAACGAGCGATCGAAAACGACGACAATCACCGTCGTTTCCCCCTCTGCTGTCGACAACAGCAGCCCATACGGGGTCGTTTCCCCTGCTCGGAGCGTGAACCACTCACAGTCGATCTTTTCTTTGAGTTGCTCCGGAAAATCCTCCCGAACCGTCTGTACGACCGTCTCGTCGACGACGAGTTCGGTGTCGTTGCCCTCCTCCACGGCGTGTTCATAACAGCAGTGCAGAAACCGCGTGTCGTACAGTACCGGCAGAATCATTCGGAACGAATCCGACTCCCGAATCGTCTGGTGTATCTGTTCCATCGGACGGTACGGAGCCGGATCGGTCGCCACGCGCACCGTTGCGTTGCCGATGAGTTCCAGTGGCAGATCACAGCCGTTCGGGAGCGGTTCGAGTGCCGCCTCTGCGTCGAATATTGCCTCCGACTCATTGCGGTAGATGCTGTAGCAATCGAGTGCGAGACGGCCGATCAGCGTAGCGGTGTACCCATCGTGTTGCCGTTCGACGAGCCCGGCGTTTTCGAGTTCCCGAACGGCGCGATCGACGGTCGACCGTGACGAATCCAGTTCCGCCACCAGATCACGCTTGTGCCGTGGCTCCTCGTACAGTTTCTTCAGTATCTCTCGCCTCCGCGGAACGATGTCAATTTCTGTCATCCGATCCCCCGGCAGACGGTTTGATT
>JARWGK010000107.1:0-26171 GCA_040409725.1 Natronomonas sp. | reverse complement strand
CGATCGAGCGGCTCGTTGCCGACCTACGGCGCGACGAACGGCTGCTTTCTCGACTCACGGTTGCACCGGGCCTTCGAGAGCGGATCGAGAAAATCGACGTGCCGCTTTCGACCCTCCGGCGGATCGCCCGCTGAGCGTCGGGATTTGGACGCTCAACGAACGTCCGTGTAGGTGTTGCGGACGGTCACCGTCGACACGTCGGCGACGTCGGCCACCGCCTGCTGTGTCAGATCGAAGCCGGATTCGCGGGCGGCGGTGTACAGACAGCCGGCGGCGACGCCGGCGGGATTGCGTCCGGAGACGATGCCTCGGTCGACGGCCGTCTCCGCGAGCGTCCGGGCACGGCGCTCGATCGCTGCGGGGACGTCGAGCTTCGAGGCAAAGCGGGCCAGATACTCCGTCGGATCGATCGGTCCGGTCGGCAGCCCGAGATCACGGTTCAGCGCGTCGTAGGCGGCCTTCAGTTCGTCCTCGGTCGCGGCGGCTTCGTTCAGAATCTCTCCGAGTGTGCGCGACACCGATGCCGTCCGGCAGGTCGCATACACCGCGGCCGCGGCGAACCCTTCGATCGACCGACCCTGTAGCAGATCGCCCTCCTGTGCGGATTCGAACAGGACGCAGGCGCGTTCACACAGCGCGTCGGGAAGCTCCAGTTGCCCCGTCACCCGCCGAATTTCGGTGAAGGCGTACACCTTGTTTCGATCCCGCTTCGTCGGGATCTGGGCGCGGTTGTGCTGCCGTCGCATCCGCGCCACCCGCCGCCGCTTCCGTCCCTTGAGTCGGGTTCTGTGTCCGATCTCCGTCGATAGCCCGCGGTCGTGTCTCGATCGGGTCAGCGGGGCGCCGGTGCGTTCCGGGTTCGTCTCGTCGTCGGCGAAGGACCGCCACTCCGGGCCTCTGTCGATTACGTCCTCGGAGACGACGAGACCGCAGTTGCTACAGATCGTTTCCGTCTCGGTGCGTCGCAGTCGGCCGTCGCATTCCGGACACGCGGTCGAGGCGTTCGTGCTCATCACATCTGAATCTCCGTCCGGATGTTACTTTAAAAACCACCGGCAGCGCACCGCGTCGTTCGAAAACAGACGCGAGAGCCTACCGATAACCGGTAGGCTCTTCCTCGGCCGGTGTGCGATCGTCCGTGTTCGTCCGGGGATTTAAATACGATCCGTGGGCCACAGTTCCCATGGGACTGTCCGATATCGCCGCCGGGTTGGAGGTGACACACACCCAACAGGACCGCGGCGTCGCGGCGACCGACGGCACCGATCGATCGCTGTCGGAACGGCTAGAGGCCTTCGAGGAACGACTCCCGTGTTCGGCCTCGACGGCAGCGCGTCTCGTCTCGGCCTACTCGGAGGGGGCATCCGTCGGCCGTGCCGCTGCGACGGCCGAGTTGCCGAAAACGACCGCCACGAAGACGCTGTACCTGCTCGGAGAGCCGATCGATCCGCTGACCCCGACCGCAACGGACGTTCTCGATTCGTATCTCGACGGCGAACTCTCCCGGACGGAGGCACGGACGCTCGTGGGTGTCGGGCGTCGAGAGTTCGTCCTCGCGGAGTGGATCGCCACCCACGAACCGATCGATGGCATCGAATCGGTCGTCGCCGATGCGCTTTCGATCGACCGATCCCGCGACCCGCTGTCCGACGCCCGCGGCGGCATCGACGACTGGGGCTAACTCACAGAAGCATTACACGAACCCGTCGGACGCCATCGAAATCCTTCAGTGCGTAGACGAGGCTTCGGATCGTCTCCGAGTCGCCGTCGACGAACAGCGTCTCCAGACACCACTCTCCCTGGTGTGCGTGACTCGTCGAGACGATCACCTCCTGGAACTCGTGTTGTGCCTCGTGGAGGGCCTCGATCACCTGATCGTGTTCGTAATCGAAGACGACCACCCCGGTCACCCGACCGTCGGCCGTCTCCAGTCTGTGGTGGCGTTCGACGTACTCGGCCATCGCCTCCCGGACTGCACGGGACCGGGAATCGAGACCCTCGGCCTGCCACGTTGCGTCGAATTCCTCGAGTACCTCCTCGGGGACGGCGAGACTGGTGCGCATACCCCACGTACCGTCCCGAGCAACATAGCGATTCCCTCGCCGGAGTTATTACGGCCCCCCGAAATCGGTAGTAACAACCCGTTTATTCCGGTAGCGCCGACGGTTCGGTATGGAACTCGGCCTGTTGGTGGGTGTCGTCGCCCTCGGCGTCGTCCACGGTGTCCTGCCCGATCACGGCTGGCCGATCGCGGCGTCGTATGCACTCGGTCAGCCGCGGAAGTGGGTGAGCGGGGCCGTCGCAGCCCTCGTCATCGGCGTCGGACACCTGTTGAGCAGCGTCGCACTCGTCGGCGCGTACTTCCTTTTCAGCAGCTTCGCCGCCTTCGCGGAGGGACCGTGGATGAAGCCACTCGCCGGTGGACTGTTGATCCTCCTCGGCGTCTACGAGTACGTCAGTTCGCGGGGCGGCCACAGCCACGGCCCGGGGTCGGACGACCACGAACAGGCGCACAGCCACGACGGCGGTCACGTCGAGACACACGATCACGGGCACGCCCACGACGACGGCCACGGCCACCTCACCGAAGCACACGCAGAGGCAGGACTACGGACCCTCGGCGTCACCGCGATCGTCCTCGGGTTCGCCCACGAGGAGCCGATACAGATCCTCGCCATCTGTGCCGGAACCGACCGCTGTCTGGAGTTGATGCTTTTGTACTCCGCCGCGGTCATCGTCGCGATCCTCGCCCCGACGCTCCTGCTCGTTGCGGGCTATCAGACTCACCGCGAACGAATCGAGCGGTTCACCCCGTATCTGCCCTCCCTCACCGCGGCTGTGCTCGTCGCCGTTGGCCTCGGATTCGTCGTCGGCGTGTTCTGACCGCGGCGGTTGGCTGTGGAAATCGGTAAGTCGCTGCGGCGTGGGGTTACGGTATGTCCAAACTCGTGACCTTCGGTGAAACGATGCTTCGATTCACGCCGCCGAGCGGCGAGCGACTGGAGTCTGCAGAGCAGTTCGATGTCCACATCGGCGGCGCCGAGAGCAACGTCGCGGTCGCCGCCTCCCGTCTCGGTACCGACGCGGTCTGGCTCTCGAAGGTCGCCGATTCCCCGCTCGGCCACCGGATCGTCCGACGCCTCAACGCACAGGGCGTCGACACCGAGGTCGTCTGGAGCCCCGATGCGCGGCAGGGGATCTACTACCTCGAACCGGGCGGACCGCCACGTGGGACGAACGTCATCTACGACCGAACGGATGCGGCCGTCACGACCGCAACGGCCGAGGAGTTGGCGATCGAACGGATCGAATCGGCCGATGCCTTCTACACCAGCGGGATCACCCCGGCGCTTTCGACGACGCTCGCCGAGACGACCGGTGTGCTGCTCGAAACCGCGGTCGACGCCGGAACGACGACAGTTCTCGACGTGAACTACCGATCGAAGCTCTGGTCGCCGACGGAGGCTCGCCGAATTCTGTCACAGCTACTGCCTGCCGTCGACGTCCTCGTCGTCGCCGCCCGCGACGCCGAGACGGTGTTCGATCGCACCGGAGACCCAACTTCGGTTGCCAGCGGACTCAAAAGTGAGTACGACCACGACATCGTCGTCGTCACCCGCGGCGAGGAGGGTGCAGTCGCCGTCACCGACGGACGAATGTACGAACAGGACACCTTCGAAGCCGAAACACGCGACGCCGTCGGGACCGGCGATGCCTTCGTCGGTGGTTTCCTCGCCCGCCTTCTCGACGACGGCGACGTCGACGACGCACTCGCCTACGGGGCGGCGACGGCCGCGCTGAAACGAACGCTCGACGGTGACCTCGCGCTCGTCTCTCCGGAGGAAGTCGAGGCCGTCTTCGCGGCCGACGAGGGGATTTCCCGATGAGCGGTCCGACCCCGGCCGCCGACGACTCACGTTCGACGTCAGAGCCCCCCTCGCCGCATTTTTTTACTGGTCATAATTAATTCTATTGTGAGTAAACTTCTTAATACTGGGGACAAGAGGGTGGAGTATGACCGCCAGATCCGCATCGAATCAGGAGAAACTGTACATTGGGGGAGACTGGAAGTCCGGGGCCGACTACATCGAGGTCGAGGATCTCGCCGACGGCGGGATCTTCGCACAGGTTACCGCCGCCACGCCCGAGGACGCACTGGATGCACTTGCCGCCGCCCAGCAGGCCCAGGCGGCGATGAGCGATCTCAGCATCGTCGAGCGGGCCGACTGGCTGTCGGCGATCGCCGACGGTATCGAAGACCGAAAGCCGGAACTCACAGAGATCATCGTCCGCGAGGCCGGCAAACCGATCTCCAGTGCGCGCGGAGAGGTCGAGTCGGCCGCGGAGCGGTTCCGACGCGCCGTAGAAGAGGTACGTGCACTCGACGGTGAGTATCTCGAAGGAACGACCGACGGCCACGAGGGATGGCAGGCCATCGTCAAACCCGAGCCGGTCGGAACCGTCCTGTGTATCACACCGTACAACTACCCGCTTGCGACGACTGCTCTACAGGTCGCGCCGGCACTTGCCGCCGGCAACTCGACGATCCTGAAGCCAGCGACGAAGACGCCGATCAGTGCCGCGGTGCTTTCGGAGGTCGTCGTCGAGTCGGCCGAGGCGGTCGGCATCGAACTGCCCGACGGAGCCTTCTCGTTCGTCCCGGGGCGTGCAGACGAGATCGGTGACGTACTCGCCGGCGACGACCGGATCGACGCGATAGCGATGACCGGTTCGACCGGGGCCGGAAAACACGTCGCCGGCGTCAGCGGAATGGTCGAACTCCACATGGAGTTGGGTGGCAACGCCCCGGCCGTCGTGTTCCCGGATGCCGACCTCGAGGACGTGGCCGACGGCTGTACGGCCGGGTCGTTCAAATACGCCGGACAGCGCTGCTCGGCGGTCTCCCGCATCCTCGCACACGACGACGTTCACGACGCGGTCGTCGACCGCATCGCGGAATCGATGGACGGATGGGAAACCGGCGACCTGTTCGACCCCGACACCGCCGTCGGGCCACTCATCTCCGAGGAACAGGCGGATTGGGTCGAGGAGTTGATCGACGACGCCGTCGCAAAGGGTGCGACCCTCGTTCGCGGCGGTCAACGGGACGGGCAGGCGATCGAACCGACGCTTCTGGCCGACGTTCCGGCCGACGCACGGATCGTCCACGAAGAGCAGTTCGGACCGGTCGCCGCGGTGACGCGATTCGAAGACGAAACCGAGGCGCTTGCGATCGCAAACGGCGGCGATCTGGGTCTCGACGCGGCGGTCTACACCTCGGAGTACGACCGAGCGATGCGGGTTGCGGATGCACTCGAAGCCGGCGCGGTTCGAATCAACGGTCCGCCGAGTCACGGTCTCGGCGACATCCCCTTCGGCGGCATGAAGGATTCGGGCATCGGCCGCGAGGGGATCGGTCGCACGATCGATGCCTTTACACAGACGAAGAGCATCATTCTCTGAGATGCGTCGCGCCAAAATCGTCTGTACGCTCGGACCGGCTTCCGACGATCCCGAGACGATTCGTGGATTGATCGAAGCAGGGATGTCGGTCGCCCGTCTGAACGCGAGTCACGGAACCACAGAACACAGAGAAAAGCTCATACAGCGCGTCCGATCGGTCTCCGAGGAGGTTGGAACGCCGGTTGCGACGATACTGGACGTTTCGGGACCGGAGATCCGCACGGCACCGCTTTCGGATCCGATCGAACTCGAGACTGGTTCTGACGTTCGACTGTTCGTCGGTGACACGGCCGATTCGACCGCCGTCGGCCTCTCGAAGTCGGTCTCTGCTGTGAGCGTCGGCGATCGCGTGTTGCTCGACGACGGCCGGATCGAAACCACCGTCCGGTCGGTCGACGGCGACGAGGTGACCGTCCGGGTCGATTCCGGAGGCAAACTGGGTGGCAGAAAGGGCGTCAACGTGCCGGGTGTCGATCTCGGCCTCGATCCGGTCACCGAGGCCGACCGCGACGAACTCCGTCTGGCGGCCGAAACGGACGTCGAGTACGTCGCCGGAAGCTTCGTCGGGAGTGCCGAGGATGTCTACTCGATAAACGAGGTCCTCGAATCCTTCGGCGCGGACGTGCCGGTGATTTCGAAGATCGAACGCGCCGATGCGGTCGAGAACATCGACGAGATTCTGGACGCCTCCGACGGGGCGATGGTCGCCCGTGGCGACCTGGGCGTCGAGTGTCCACTGGAGAAGGTGCCGCTCATTCAAAAGCGGATCATTCGGAAGGCCGGAGTCCACGGAATTCCCGTCATCACGGCGACGGAGATGCTCGATTCGATGGTCAACGCCCGACGCCCGACCCGCGCCGAGGCCTCCGACGTCGCAAACGCGGTTCTCGACGGCACCGACGCGGTAATGTTGTCCGGTGAGACAGCGATCGGTGATCACCCGGTTCGCGTCGTCGAAACGATGGCGAACATCGTCACCGACGTCGAGTCAAGCGAGGAGTACGCCGAGTCCCGCGAACAGCGCGTCCCGCCGGCCGGCGACACCCGAACCGATGCCCTCGCACGGTCGGCCCGGTATCTCGCCCGCGATCTCGAGGCGTCGGCGGTCGTCGCAGCGACCGAAACCGGTTACACCGGCCGGAAGGTCGCAAAGTACCGTCCGGCGGTTCCGGTCGTCGCCGTCACCCCGGACGAGCGGGTTCACCGACAGCTCGCGCTGTCGTGGGGCGTCACCCCCTGTCACCGCAGATTCGAACAGCACGACGGCACCGCGCTCATCGAAACCGCCGCGACGGCTGCACTGGATGTCGACGCCGCAGAAAGCGGCGACACGCTCGTCGTCCTCTCGGGCATGATGACCCACCTCGAGGGGGCAAACACGACGAACACCCTGAAGATCCACCTCGCCGCCGAGGTGCTCGCAAGCGGTCGGTCGATCGTCCCTGGTCGGGCCGCCGGCCCGGTTCACACCGTCACGGACGGCGACCTGTCGGAGCTTCCCGACGGGACAGTCCTCTCGATCCCGCGGTCGTTCGACGGGGAGTTACGCGGCGATCTGTCCGCGATCGGCGCAATCGTCGCTGCGCCGCGTGAGATGACGAGCCACGCCGCGATGATCGCCCGGGAACTCGAAATCCCGATGGTCGGTGGTGTCGAACAATCCATCCCCGAAGGGACGTTCGTCACCGTCGACGGCGAACGCGGCGTCGTCTACGAGACCGAGACCAGAGAGCGGTGACGCAGATGGTAGACACACGAGGCGTTCACACCGACAGATGGAACTGATATCGGTTGCGGCGGTCGCAGAAAACGGCGCCATCGGCCTGGAGGGTGAACTCCCGTGGCCGAGCATCCCGACGGATCGACGCCAGTACCGGAGCCGCATCGCCGACTCCCCGATCATCCTCGGTCGACGCACCTTCGAGTCGATGCTCGACGATCTGCCCGGAACGACACAGATCGTTCTGAGCCGCACACAGACGGCGTACGACGTCGACACGGCCATCGGCGTGACGACCATCGAGGCGGCGATCGAAGCCGCCGAATCACTCGGTGCCGAGACGGCCTACGTCATCGGCGGGGCCAACATCTACGACCTCTTCCAGCCACACGTCGACCGGATGGTTCTGAGCCGGGTTCACGGTTCCTACGACGGCGACGCCCACTTCCCGGAGTGGGACGAATCCGAGTGGCTGCTGGTCGATCGAACCGAGTACGACCGATTCACACTCGAGGAGTGGGTTCGACGCTGACGCCGCCCCCAAATCGTGGGGAGACGACGGCCAACGGGAAGTGTCCGACGGCTGCATCCCTCCGCTGAGCGGGTGATTCTGCACGCCGTGGCCGTCGGTCAGTCGGATCCGGAGAACCCCTCGACGAGCGTTTCTGCGCTCGCCCGATTCGTCGCGAGTGGGACGTCGTGGATGTCACAGGTGCACAATAGTGCGGAGACGTCCGGTTCGTGTGGCTGGGCGGTCAGTGGATCCCTGAAGAAGATGATCGCACTGCAGTCCCCGGTGGCGACCTCGGAACCGATCATCATGTCTCCGCCGAGTGGCCCCGAAAGCAGCGGCGTCACCTCCAGTTCCGTCCCGTCGTTCAGCCGCCCTCCCGTGGTTCCCGTCGCGATGAGGTCGTGTTCTTCGAGTTCCGCGGTGTGTTCTGTGGCAAACTCGATCAGCGCCGACTTCTTTTTATCGTGGGCAATGAGTGCGATCCGCATATGGGGCCTTGCCGCCGACGCACTTGCAGATCCGGACACCACGGGCTCCGTATCTCACCGAGCGCAAATCCGGACGATTAAGTTCCGTCCCCTCTCCCCCTCGTGTAATGGCCCACTACGCCGGTGTCGATCTCGGGGCGAGTAACATACGGGCGGTCGTCGGCGACGACGAGGCCGAAATCCGCGGCCGGGACCGTCGGCCGACGCCGAAAACCGCCGGTATCGACGTCACCGAGGCGATTCTCGATTCGCTTCACAGCGCGTGTGAGGCGGCGTCGGTCGATCCCGGTTCGATCGCTGCCGCCGGGATCGGCTCCATCGGACCCCTGGATCTTGCCGAGGGCGTCGTCAGAAACCCGGCGAACCTCCCCGATTCGATCGAGTACATCCCACTCGTCGGTCCGATCGAGAAGCTCACCGACAGCCCGGTGTACCTGCACAACGACACGAGCGCCGGTGTCATCGGCGAGCGGTTTCACGCCGACACGACGCCCGACGATATGGCGTATCTGACCATCTCCTCGGGGATCGGTGCCGGCGTCTGTGTCGACGGCAACGTCCTCTCGGGGTGGGATGGAAACGCCGGCGAAATCGGTCACATCACCGTCGACCCGACGGGTGCGATGACCTGCGGCTGTGGCAACCCCGGCCACTGGGAGGCCTACTGCTCCGGAGAGAACCTTCCACAGTACGCCTCCTACCTCCACGCCGGCCAGGAGACGAAGCTCCCGGTCGAGGATCCCGACTTCTCCGCCCCGGACATCTTCGAACACGCCGGCGAGGATCCGTTTGCCGACCGCATTCTGGATCGCTTCGCCGAGTGGAACGCACTCGGCGTTTCGGCACTGATCCACGCCTACGCTCCGATCGTCGTCTACATCGGCGGTGCAGTCGCGTTGAACAACCCCGACACCGTCCTCGGTGAGATCCGCGATCGGATCCCGGATCTCGTCATGACGAACCTTCCGGAGATCAGGCTCACGACACTCGGCGACGACGTCGTCGTACGGGGTGCCCTTGCGAGTGCGATGACCGCCGGAACCGGCGATCGGCGGCAGATGCGGCGGTAAAACGGTATCTTCGTGTGTCGCTCCCGACTCACCCGGTCGATTTCATTCCGGCGGCGATTCCCTTCACCGTCAGTCGGAGCGTCCGCTGTTCGAGGTCGGTCAGTTGCTCCTTGTCGAGCAGTTGCACCTGCAGGAGATTCAGCGGATCGACGTAGGGGTTGCGGCGGTGGAGGTTTTCGATGATCCACGACCGCGCCGGCAGACGGTCACGTCCGGTGATCTCACGTATCCCCTCGACACAGCGTTCGTACTCGGCCTCGATCCGCGGGAAAAACGTCTCCTGGTTGTCCGCAAGCGCCGCGTACTCGGCGGCGATTTCGAGGTCGGTTCGTGCGAGTGCGAGTGCCGCGTTGTCGATCGTCAAGCGGAACGTCGGCCAGTTTCGGTACATCTCCCGGAGTGTTTCGGCGTCGCCCGACTCGAGACACGTCTGGAGACCGGTCCCGAGGCCGTACCAGCCGGGAACGATACACCGTGCCTGCGTCCAGGAAAACACCCACGGGATCGCCCGCAGATCCTCGACCGTGCGTTCGCCGCTTCGGGAGGCCGGACGGGAGCCGAGGTTGAGATCCTCGATGACCCGAATCGGCGTCGCCTGCTCGAAGTACGCGACGAAGCCGTCCGTCTCCAGAAAGTCCCGATACTCCCCGCGCGCGGCGTCGGCGGCCACGTCCATCGTGTCCGTCCACGCCTCCGGAACCGATTCTCCGTCTCCGGCGAGTGCCTGATACCGCGCCCGGATCTGAGCGTTCAACATCTGCTCGAGGTTCCGTCCGGCGATCTGTGGGTTGGCGTACTTTTCGGCGATCGCCTCACCCTGTTCCGTGAACTTCACCTGACCGGTGACCGTCTCGTCCGGCAGCGCCAAAAGCGCCTGGTTCATCGGGCCACCGCCGCGAGAGATCGAGCCGCCGCGTCCGTGAAACAGCCGCAGATCGATGTCGTAGTCGTCCGTGATCCTCGCAAGGCGGATCTGGTTTTTGTACAGCGATCGGTTTGCGGCGAGGAAGCCGTTTTCCTTGTTCGAATCGGAGTATCCGAGTATGACTTCCTGGACGCCGCCGCGGGCCTCGATCACGCTCGCGTAGACCTCGTTTTCGAACAGCGTTCCCATGATCCGTCGGGCACCCGAGAGAGCCGATTCGGTCTCCAAAAGCGGGACGATATCGAGGCCGCAGTAGTCCGGCAGGTCCACGACGCCCGCCTGATCGGCGAGGAAAAGCACCTCCAGGACGTGACTCGGCTCCTCCGTCATACTGATACAGTAGGTGTCGATCGCATCGGCACCGTACTCCCGTTGCCACTCCGAGAGCGCGTCGAATCGCTCCAGCACCCGGGCCGTCGTTCCCTCGAAGGAGTCGTACGCCTCCGTATCGACGATCTGTGAGTCCTGATCGATCGCGTCGGTGAGCGTCTCGACTCGCTCCGCTTCGTCCATCTCCGCGTAGTCGACGCCAACGCGCTCGAAGACGGTTCCGACAGTCTCCGTGTGGTTTTCCCGATGATCCCGCAGATCGAGACTCGCAAGCGTGAATCCGAACGTATCGACCTGCCGAACGAGGGGGGCCACGTACGTCTCCGCCACCACTTCCGCACCTCCCTTCCGGAGGCTGTCTGCGATGATCTTCAGATCGGTCCGTAGCTCGTCGGCCGAATCGTACCCCTCGGGTCGGACGTCGCCGACGCGGTCGAGCCGCTCCCGCATCAGCCGCAGCTTCTGACGGTACAACTCGTCGGGATTCTCCGTTTCGGCCGCCTCGGCAACCTTCGGAAGGTCGGCCCGATCGACGGACAGCGAACGCTCGAAGCGCTTTCCGACCGGCAACTCCTCCGTATTCTGACTCAACGCCCCCGAAAGCGCCTCGAGTTCGTCGCGGTACTTCTTCAGGATGACCCGTCGCTGCCGATCGAGGGTCTCTGCCGTCACCGCCGGCGTGACGTACGGATTTCCGTCGCGGTCGCTTCCGGCCCACGACCGAAACTCGAAGAGCTTCGGAACGTCGATGTCGTCGTACTGTTCGCCCAACACCCGCTCGAGTTCGTCGTAAACCGCTCCGACGACGTCGAAGAGCACGTTTTCGAGGTACCACTGCACGTTCCGTGCCTCGTCCGTGACCTTCGGCGGCCGCTGCCGAATCTGTGGCGTCTGCCAGAGACTCGTCACCTCCGCTCTCAGTCCTCGATCGATCCGATCCCGCTCCCGCTCGGTGAGCCGCCGTTCGTCGAGCGTCTCGATGTACCCGGCCACCGTCCGGAGCTTCGCCTTGATGCTCTTCCGTCGGGCCTCCGTCGGATGAGCCGTAAACGTCGGCTGGATCAGCGTGTCGTCGAGGACCTGCTGGACCGTCTCCGAGTCGGCGCCCTCGGATCTGAGCCGCTCGATCGCCGCCTCGACGCTGTCTGCGAGTATCCCATCCTCCGACGCCTCCCGAACCGCCCGCACCCGCTCTCGTTCCTCCGCGAGATTTATGAGCTCGAAATACGCCGTAAACGCCCTCGCGACGACCTCACGAGTCTCACTCTCCAGCCCGTGGAGTCGTTCGTAGATTCCACTCCGCGAGTCGAGATCACCCCGTCGATACTGAATCGCCTCGGCTCTGAGCCGTTCCACCGTCTCGAGATCCGCACGAGAGGCCTGCTCCGCCAGCACGTCTCCGAGTAGCGTACTCAACTCACGGACGTCTCGCTCGACGTCCCGGTCGTGTAACGACATACCACACGGTTGCGCCCCGGGCTGATAAAAACCACCGATACAGCGTATTGCTCATCAATATTCGGATGAATCGACTACAGTGCCGGCGGGTCCTCACGCCCGATCACCAGCTCGTAGGCCTCGATGTCCTCCAGTGCGGCGACCTGTCCGCCGATGTCGAGCCGATTGGCTCCGGTATCGATCGTGATCGCGGCGGTTTCGCGGTTGGTTCCGACGGAGATATCGACGACCTCACCCCGAACGTTCCGTGTTTCGCCGGTGGCTACGTCCCGTCCACGAATCGTCGCATAGAAGCGTCCGTCCAGTCCCGCGAGATCCTGTACGCACCGCCGGATCGTCGCATACCGCCGGGGAAACGGCCGCTCGCGGCCGTCGTCCATAAGCGTCGTCGCCGAGGTCCAGACGACCGTGTTCAGGAAGCCCGAAACGAGGAATCCGAGCTCTGAGCGGTTGAGGATGACGCCGTATCGATCCCGGTCGTCGTCCAGCGCCTCCCGTGTCGTGTACACCGAATACGTCCCGTCGGCGACGGCGACGACCGGTGTCGTGAGTCCACGACGGGCCCGCGCGGCCGTTGCGACCTTCCGGTAGTCGTACTCCTCCGGTGTCGGTGCGTCGGCTGCCGGTGCGACGAGCAGATCGATCGTCACCCCGGCGTCCCGTCGTTCCCGCAGCTCCGACTCGTAGCGCCCGAGTAACTCCGGTGTCAGTGCCAACACCAGCTCGTACTCCGCCGCCGTGATGACCTCCTCGAGATACCGGAGGATCGTCTGTCTGGATTTGATGAGCGAGACTGCCTCTGCCTCACGCGCCGGCGTCGTGTACCGTTTCCCGAGGTCGTCGATGACGTCCTCGAGTGAAGACTGGATTCCCGAAAACGCCTCCTCCGGGTCGACCGCGAGCACCTTCATGGGCCGCGATTCCCGGAGTTCGACCAGCCCGTTGTCCGCGAGACTCCGAACGGTGTCGTACACCCGGGGCTGTGGAATGTCCGTCTCCTCGGCGATCTCGGAGGCGGTGAGTTGACCGTGATCGAGAGTCGCCACGTATGCCTCCACCTCGTAGTCACCGAAATCGAACCGCTTTCCGACGTCTTTCAGTTCCCGTCGAAGGTCCTCACTGCTCATATCTACTTCTCAGGCGAGTGCGTTAAGAACCCTGTCAATCCGGCACCACCGCGTCACCGCTCGACCCGCTTCATCCGCTCTGCCCGAAGTTCCTCGACGTAGTCGAGGTAGTTTTCGAAGAGCGCCTTCACCTCACAGGCCGCTCGGTAGCTGTCCTCGTCGATTCCTTCGAGCACCGACTCGATCCGTTCCGCGGAGAGTTCGTCGTCTTTGCCCCGCGTGACGGATCTCGCCGTCTCGGTGTCGTACTCCGGGTGGAACTGCACGGCGAAGATCCGATCCTTCCGAAACCCGTGGATGCCGTAGTCGTTCCTTGCGATGACGGTCGCCCCCGGCGGCGCCTCGACGACGTAATCCGAGTGGGTGGTGAACACCGTCATCTCCTCGTCGATCCCTTCGAGGAGTCGATTCTCTCCGTCCTGTTCGACCGTCCGATAACCGATCTCGTATTCGCCCATCGCCTCGACGCTCCCACCCATCACGTCCGCGAGCAACTGATGACCGTAGCAGACGCCGAGTCCGGGCATCCCGGCTTCGATTGCGCCGCCGACCCAGGTTTTGAGCCGTCCGATCCACTCCTTGTCCCAGTAGACCGACGCCCGCGACCCGGTGACGACGAAGCCGTCGTACTCGAACCCATCCGGCAGTTCGCCCGACGGGACGTGAAAATCGACGAGATCGGCGTCCAACTCGCGGTGGAAGTTTCGCCGCGTGTTCTCGGCCTCGTGGGCCGCATTTAAAAGGGCAATACGTGGTTGATCCATTGGTATCGTATCACACCTGATGACAAAAGAACGTCTCGCTTTTCGATCATCTGTTCATGTCACACCGACCGAACTGGCACGTCGGACGTCCGATTCGAGGCGCTTTGCCCATTCGAGCCGCAGTCGACGCGCCGCCTCCGGTGTCGAGGCATCCTGTTTCTGTAACGTTTCGGACAACGGTTCGTATCCATCCACGTCGAAGCCCATCGCATCGAGATACGATCGAACGTCCGCCGAAAGCCCCGACTCGATCGCCGAATCGACGTGTTCGAGTACGTCGGCAAACTCCGGAACGACGACTGCGTCGTCGGTTATCCCCGGTGTTTCGCTCCCGCGTCGAACCTCCCTATCCCCGACACATTCGATGATGCCGGCAACGTCGTCGGCCAACTGGACGACCTGACTCGGCAGCGCCGTGTCGGGGGCCCGCCACTCGACGGTCCCGAATGGCTCTCTGAACTTCACCGGCGTCCAGACCGCACTCTCCGGGGTGAAACACGACGCAAGTGTCGTCCGATCGATACCACAGTTCAGCGCCGCGGTTTCGAACTCCTCGTATCGTCGTTCGAGTCGCCGGTCCCACTCCGCTTCGGTGTCGAGATACTGCCACAACCGTCCCTGATGTGGCAGATCTCTGTAGGCCATCCGACGGTACAGCTTCGAGCGAGCACCGACGGCAATCTCCCGACCACGGAAATGCGGCGACGAGTTGACGAGTGCCAGTGCCGGATCGATGGCGACAAGCGCGTTGAACTGCTGCCGTTTCCGTCCCGGTTGCTGTTCGACGTGAATGTGGGTTCCGGCGCAGTGACGAACGTACTCGAAGTCTTCACCGACGAGCGTTGCCTGTATCTGTGTCCGTTCGTCCGGGATATCTTCGATCGTCCCGTGATTCAGTGGCGTTGCCGTCGGGACGAGGCCTTTTCCGAGTTCGTCGGCCCGATCGAGCACACGCCGAATCCGATCGAACAGCTCTACTCGAAGCTCTGTCGTCGTTTCACACGGTGTCGTTTTGATCTCCAGAAGTGGCTCGACGAACTCCCGCTCGACCCCTGCTGCCGCATCGAGAAGCTTCCCTGGTTCGACCAGCCGACCCTCGTCGTCGATCACCCAGTATTCGACCTCAACGCTCCGCCGGAGCGATCCGGATCCGTGAACTGACGCCATTAGCCGATCCGAATCCAGTCGTCCCTTCTCTTTTCACCCCACACCCTCGTGGCGGCTCCGCCGGTCACCGACGACGAACGCTCACGACCGACCTTTTGTGTGTGTCTCACAGCCATACACGACAACTCGCATATGAATTGATAAGATCTTTGCATAAATTCACCAAACCACCTTATATAAACTCAATTCGGGGGCAAAATGAGACATAATACAAAGTCTACGCGGATATATCCGACCATTCGATTGAACTCGGGGCGATTCGACCCACCTGACCCGATAGAGACGCTAACCGAGTTCGATCGTGGTGGCGATAGCGGCCTACGAATCGCCGACGCGGATCGCCTGGACGAGTGAGTACACGGGAACGCCTTCGAGTTCTTCGAGGCCCTGTTTGTCGACCAACACGACGCAGGCGACGGGATCGCCGCCACGGTTGCGGATGCCGCTTATCGTCTCGCGCATCGTCGTTCCGCTCGTGATCGTATCGTCGACGACGTAACACGCTCGGTCGCGGATGTCGGCGAAGTTCCGGGAGAAGGTTCCCTGGAGTTCGTCGATGTCGCCTTCCTCCCACTGGTGTTTCCGCGGCGCATAGGCGGCGATGTCGGTATCGAGTTCGCGTGCGACGACGGTCGCAAGCGGCGCCCCGGCCTTCTCGATGCCGACGGTCAGATCGATATCCTCGCCGCGTTTCGACAGCAGATCGGCCATCGCCTTGCCGATGTACGTGAGACGGGCGGAGTCTCGACCCAGCGCACTCCAGTCGACGTGAATGTCGTGGGGGCCACCGGTTTCCGGCCGCTTCGTCTCGTTTTCGGTCGCACCCTCGGTCGTCTTTCCGGCCCGCTCTAGGAGCCAACTCGCCGTCTCCCGGGAGACGTTCAGTTCGTCTGCGATCTCTCCCTTCGAGAAACCGCTTTCGGCCAACTCCTGTGCCCCGTCGATGAGGTCGTCAATATTCTTCATAGTGTGTCAAATTCGACGGCCGTTTTTATTACCGTTGGGTCGTCAGCAAAGGCTGTTTCGAAGGCATCCAGCGGCGCGACCGTCGTGAGCAGATCCGACAGGAACCACGAGGGCAGCTCCGCGAGTGTCTCGACTGCGGCCTCGAAATGACGCGGCCCGGAGTTGACGCTCCCGAGCAGCGCCTTGTTGTGCATCACGATATCCCGGTGGAAATTTCCGCCGTCGATCTCGAACGTCCAGGAATCGGGGAGACCGAGCAGCGTCGCGACGCCGTTCGGTGCCAGGGCGTGAACGCTCTCGACCGCGTGTCTCGCATACCCCGTCGCCTCGTAGACAAGGTCGGCCGCCTCGTACTCCGCCGGAATCTCCTCGACTGGCGTCTCCCGAGAGTCGACGTACGTCGCGCCGAGGGTTTCGACGATGTCGATCGTCGGATCGGGTCTGTCACGCCGACCGAGACAGTACGTCTCGTGGTCTGTCGTGAGCATCGCCGTCGTCAGCAGGCCGAGCGATCCGTTACCCAACACGAGTGCGGTTTCGGGATTCCATTCGAAGGACGACCGGGCGGCATCGGCCAGTTCCAGCGCCTTCTCCGTGATACTGATCGGTTCGATCAGGAATCCGTACTCGGCGAGCGTCTCGGGAACGCGGACGAGAAACGACTCGTCGCTCGTGAAGTACTCGCTCATGAATCCGTGAGCCCCGTCGATCCCTCGTTCGAGCGTCTCCTCCGGCGGCGCCATATCCGCCTCGCCACGGGAGAAGTAGCCGTTTGCGGCACCGTCCGGCGGCCGCCGAACCGTCGGTGCGACGACATCCCCCACCTCGAGGTCGGTTCCACGCTCGGCCTCGACGGCCCCGACTGCCTCGTGACCGAGAACGAGGTAGTCTGCGCCCGGCGGCAGTCCTCCGTGTGTGCCGGCGATCACCTCGTGGTCGGTTCCATCGACGCCAACACGAAGCGTCCGGACGAGCGCCTCCCCCTCGGCCGGGTCCGGACGCGGCACCTCCATGAGCCGAGGCTCGCCCCCCGGTGCTTCGATGCCGATTGCCTTCATACGGGAAGATCACCGCGGGCGGAAAAATATTTATCGGTAAACGAGTAAATTATATTCATGCGACGGTGGTCGACTGCCTCAATTTTTCCGTCGGCAAGTAATAAACCCCGCGGCACGCTGTAGCATCCATGGAACGGTACGATCTACTATATCGGCTGTACGAGGACTTCGATACGGGATCGCTCTTGGCGTATCAGGAGTTCGTCGACCTGTTTCCGCCAATCGACTCACCGGTCGCCCTGGAGGCGTGGCAGGACGCAAACGAGGCGCTCACGACGAAACGCGACGAGATTCGGTCAGGGTTTCCACAGGTCGGAGAGACGTTCGCCGACCTCGCGAGTCACGCAACCCGCGATCAGGCCTTCACCGCGCTCGACCTCCACACGAAACACGGCCGTGGCGTCAACGTCCTCGTGTTGGATGTCGACGAGACGCTCCGCTCTGCAGGTAACACGGACAACGAGATCCCACGGGAGACGCTGCACCTGTTGACCCGTTTCAACGAGGAGGGGCTTCCGATCGTCATCTGCACCGGCCAGACGCTCGAAAACGTCAAAGGATTTCTGATTCAGGGGCTCGGAAACGAACTCGTCCACTCCGGAGACGTGAGCATCGTCTACGAGGCCGGAACCGGCGTGTTCACCCCCGGACACGGCGCCGACACCAAGCGGTTGCTGTACGAGGAGCTAGACGAGGAGATCGTCGAGGTGTTCAGGCGGGTTCGATCCCGGGTGCTCTCGGAGGCCCCCGAGTCGATCCGACGTGGCTGTCATCTTCAGGGCAACGAGTTCAACGTGACGCTCAAGCCGAACTTCGAAACCGGGAGCGACCGCGCCGAGGCGGTCATCGATCAAGGACTCGTGTATCTGCTCGCCCTGCTGGAGGGAAGTGTGGCAGCGCGATTCGACACCGACGACGCCGACGGCGAGTGGGCGCGGGCGTACTACGCCGACAGCGATCCGGAGATCCGTGGCGTCTTAGAGGAAACCGGCGAACAGCCCGACGCCACGGTCGAGGACATCCCGGAGCAGTTCGTCTCGACGTTCGAGCGGATCGATGTCGCATACTACGAGGCCGACGCCGCCGAAATCGGCTCTCTGGAGTTGAACAAGGTCGTCGGCGTTCGGGGCGCGTTCGACGTTTTGGGCATCGACGATCCCTTCGCACTCGTGATGGGTGACTCGAAGAGTGACCTCCGCGTGATGCGGTGGGCCGACGAGGCCGACGCCGGAATCGCCGCTGCGCCCGACCACGCCTCGGAGGACGTTCTCGATCACGTCATGAACGGCGACGGTCTGGTGTTCGACCGCGGCGACGCCGCGGAGATGCTCCGAACCGTCTACGCTCTCAACCGACTGGCCGGACTCGACTGACCGGACCGATCGGCTCCGGCTCCGACCGCCGAGAGAATACACCGATCAAAAGATAGGGATACGTCACGAATGTGGGCGTATGCCAGCAAACGCGCCCGACTCGGGATCGGCCGATCCGCTGTCGCTTCACGGCGTCATTCCCCCGACCGTGACCGCCTTTCGAGACGATGGGTCGATCGACCACGAGGCGACCGCCGCACACGCACAGTTCGTCGTCGACGGCGGTGCTGCCGGTGTGTTTCCGCTCGGAACGAACGGCGAATTCGCGCTGTTGAACGGACCGGAGCGTCGGGCGGTCGTCGAGACGGTCGTAAACGCCGTCGACGTTCCGGTCATCGCGGGCGTCGGTGCCCCGAGTACGCGTGAAACCGTCGCCGCCGCAGAACACGCCGAGGCCGTCGGCGCCGACGGCGTCGTCGCCGTCACGCCGTACTACTATCCCCTCGACGACGACGGTGCCGTCACACATTATCGGGCACTCGCCGATGCCGTCGACGTTCCAGCGTACGTCTATCACATCCCGAGTAAAACCGGAAACGAACTGTCGCTGTCGGCGCTGTCACGGATCGCTGCCATCGACGGTATCGCGGGTATCAAGGACTCCTCGAAGGACGTTCCGTGGCTCGTTCAGGCGATCGACGACAACGCCGAGTTGACGTTTCTGGCCGGGTCGGACTCGCTGCTGTTTACGGGGCTTGCGGTCGGCTGTTCGGGGATGGTGAGTGCCGTCGCCAACGTCTTCCCGGAACTCGTCGTCGAGCTGTACGAGGCCTACGACGACGGCGACGAGGCGACCGCCCGCGAGATCCAATCGACCGTCTTCGACGTCCGATCGGCGCTCAAACGCGGCCCGTACATGGCCGGCGTGAAGACGGCCCTCTCGCTCCGTGACGTTCCCTTCGATGCTGGCGGCCTGCGGGCACCGCTGCGGACGATGGACGACGACGACCGCAGTGCGCTCCGTGCGGAACTCACAGATTTGGGCGTGTTGTAGCCGCTCCGTCGCTTTTCGCACTGTCTGTGTCTCCCTTCCCAAATACGACTATTGATAGTCGAAAAGCTATTGCCAACTGATCGCATACACCCTTCGAGAGATGAAATTCCACGAGCGATATCGGCACGAACTGATGGCACTCCTCATCATCACCGCGGTCGTCGTCGGCGCCCTCGAAGGGTTCCTGTTCGGCGGTGTGGACGGACCCGGACTCGTCGGGGTTCTGTTCACCGTCGCACTCGTTACCGTCGGAATTCTTCGGGTCGTCCCCGTTGCCGAGGCGATGTTCGTGCTCGAATCGACGGTCGTTTCGATGACGACACCGCTGCTGCTCGAGGGAACGCTTCGGTTCGAACTGATCGGCGTTGCGATCGCTTCTGCGTTCGTCGTCGGCGTCGTACTGAACCGATTCGTCGAGCGAACCGAACCGACTCCACGGCGAAGGCGGCGGTGAAAGTTCAGGCGAAGAGGTGATCCATGAGCAGTCGTCGGATCACACCCGATCGCTCCCTGTCGTCGTGGGTCTGCACCATGATTGCGGTGCAGTCGACGGAGTCGACGAGTGCGTTGCCCGGACGGCCGAGCAGCCGTCCGGTGAGTCCGGAGCGATCGACGCCGGTGACGAGGAGGTCGGCATCCCCGACGAACCGAGCCAGTCCCTCGATCTCGTCGTCGACCTCGAGGATCGTCGAGCGCGTCGGGACCGTCGTGATCGAGATCAACTCGTTGTGGTAGTCCTCCATCGTCCGGCGCTGTGTTTCCGGTGGATTCTCCGGCAACGCCTGCAGCAGGTTGATCTCTGCGCCGGTTTCTTCGGCGATGGCGTCGGCCATCAGCAGTTTCAGCGGATCGTACCCGCCGCGGTTGGCGACGACACTGATCTCCTCGATTTCGTCGAACCCACGATCCTCGATCAACGCCACGTCACACGGCGCATTCTCCAAGAGCCAGTCGGTTTCCCCGCCGAAGAGCCGACGGTGGAAATCGACCTGCTGCCGCTCTGCGAGCAGTAGATCGTACCCCTCGTAGGTTGCGAAATCGACCATCGCCCGCTTGTGGTCTTCGCTGTCGATCTCCCGGTGTTCTATCCGGGTGTTGTACGCCGCCGAGAGCGGCTCACTTTCGGGCGATACCGACATTCCGCCGGATGGACGCGCAGGCGGCTTGAACGCTCCCTCGGGGACCCATTCCGGCCACTCCTCGGGATTCTCCGGCAGCCACTCCGGCGTCTCCCGGTCGTGTACCTCGACGTGTTCCTCGGCGAACATCCGGTGGGGGAGATCGAGGAATTCGACGACGGAAACGACCGTCGATCGCAACCGACCGAGGTCGGTCGCAACCCGCAGCATGTCTCGTTTCGCGTCGTCGCTCGTTTTCTCCGTGATCCCGACGAGGACGTCGTACTCTGCGTCGCTTTCGAACAGCTCTCGGGTGCGTTCGACCGCGCCGCCGCCGATGCTCCGTCGGACGGCGTCCCGGGCCGCACCCTCGCGGTCGATTCGCTTGCGAGCGTAGGCGTAGTACCATCCGATCGATCCGGCGGTGATCACGATCGCTCCGGCGATCGGGATCGTCCCCATCTGACTCAACAACACGAGGCCGGCGACCATACCGAAGATCTGCACGTAGGGGTAAAGCGGTGCGGTCCACGTCGGATCGTACCCCTCGATTGCACCCTCACGGAATCCGATCAGGGCGAGATTGACGAGGATGAACACGAGGATCTGGAACGCACTCGCAAGTTTGGCGATCTGGAGGATCGGAAACACCGCGATCATGACCAAGATCACGGCGCCGGTCAGCGACACCGCCTTCATCGGCGTGTTGAATCGCTCGCTGACCTCGGTGAGTGAATCGGGGGCGAGGTTGTCTCTGGCCATCGCAAACGGATACCGAGACGCCGAGAGGATCCCGGCGTTTGCGGTGCTGACGAGGGCCAGCATTGCAGCGAGCGTGACCATCGCCACGCCCGGCGTCCCGAGCAGCAGATTTCCGGCCTCGGCGACGACAGCATCCTCGGCACCCACAATCGCGATGTTTCCGAGTCCGCCGGCCTCGTTGACCGGCAACACCCCGATCAGCACCCAGACGATCAGAACGTACAGTCCGCCGGTGAAAAACAGCGATCCGAGCATCCCGAGCGGGATGTTCCGGGATGGATTTTCGATCTCTTCGGCCACACTTGCGATCTTCGTCACCCCTGCATACGAGACGAAGACGGCACCTGCAGCCTCCAAAAGTGGGAGACTTCCGGCCCCACGGGGATCGAATGCCCCCTGCACCCGAGTCGGTTCGACCGCCGGAATTCCCCGAACGACGAAGACAACCATCGCAAGCAGCATGACGACGACGATACCGACCTGAAATCGTCCGGTGATGTCCGAGCCGACGAGGTTTACGACGATCAAAACGATGGCGATAGCGATCGCGAGAACCCGGATCGACACCGGCAACTCGCCGCCGGCGATGTAGATCAGATACGGAACCCCTCCGACGAGTGCGAGTGCGCCCTTAAAAGAGAGCGAAAACCACGTCCCGACGCCGGCGATGGTTCCGAGGAGCGGCCCCATGCCACGTTCGATGTAGATGTACGTTCCCCCGTCCTCCGGCATCGCCGTCGCCATTTCGATTTTGCTCAACGCGGCGGGAAGCACCAGTACGCCGGCCAGCAGGAAGGCGAGGACGACCGTCGGGCCGGCGATCCGATAGGCCAGTGCCGGCAGAATGAAGATCCCGGATCCGACCATCGCACCGATGCTGATCGCCATGACCGAAAACAGCCCGAGGTCGCGTTTCAGTCCACCAGCCATGCTCCCTCCCGGGACAGTTTCGAGGTCGTTCGTCGTCCGCTTCCCGATCGGTCGTCTCCGATGTCCGACTCCGCCCTGTTCGTGTCACAACGGAGAGACGAGAACCGCCGATCGACGCTACTGTCGATACTCGAACAAGAATGTGTCTCACGTCGCAGCATCTGCAACAGTATTGAACCACTCGAAAGTAAGCTTTTTCGACTATCGATAGTCACAAAGCCGGGTCACGATCCGCCCCAGACACGAACGCAGCGACGGAACACATAATATCCCGAACCGAAAACACGGCCGTATGGACGCGCTTTCACTTCCAGTTTTGTTCAGCGAGGTGCCCCTCGTGTACTCCGTGGTCGTCGTCCTCGAGGGGATCCTCGCGGTGTCGCTTTTTGCGTTGCTCGGACTGGCGTTTCACAGACAGCGATCGGTGCCGTATCTGCTTCTGTGGGTTGCCTCCTCGACGCTCGTGATACGCAGCATCGTCGGCGTGATTCCGATGTTGACGGTGTTCGATCCGATGACACACGCGATCGTCGATCACGGGCTGGATATCGTGTTGATCGTCGTCGCCTTCGGTGCCGTATACTACGCCAGACACGTCGAGAAACCACTCCACACATGACCGAATCGTCGATCCGCAAGACGACCGAGACGCGACCGGGGATCCATTTCAACGAACTGCTGCGGGAACTCGATCTCACCCCCGACAAACTCCAGCGACTCGCCGGCGAACTCCAGCAAGAGGGGGCCATAACGGTCGATGAGTTCTACGGGAAAACCCACTTTTATCCCCCGGAGTACGACCGACCCCAGCGTCGGGCGATCGCCCTGCTCCGACGGGAGACGTCGAGAGAGATTCTGTGTCACCTGCTCGAACGTGGGACCGCAAACCCGTCGTCGATCGCCGACGACCTTGAGATCGCCCGAAGCACCCTCGAGTGGCACTGTGATCGCCTGATCGACGCCGAGTTGGTGCAGAAAGAACGCGACGGACGACGGGTGCAGTTCGTTCTCACACGACCCGAGGAGGTCACGACGCTCCTGAGAGAGATCGATCCATCGGTCGGCGACCGGGTTCTGGACCGGACGACGCGTCTCTTCGATCACGTCCTCGAAGACAACGGTTGAAAGCGGGGTGACCGAGTGTGCGGTCAACGACGATCCCAACGTTCCGACGCTTTCGGTCGGTCGAATCGACAGATCAGTCGTCGTCTTTGATGTCGTCGAGTTTGTCGAGCATCTCGTCGGTCGAAACGTCCGAATCGAACGCCACCTCGCCGTCGTGGTCCTTGTCGTGGATGTTCAGTCCAGCTGATTCGTCCGTTTCGACGTCCGCATCCTTCTGTTCGGACTCGTCGTAGCTTCCAAATCCCATACCTGTCTCTGACACCACAGGGATAAAAGTCACCTGAACCGTCGATTTCCGAGTCCCAACGGAATCGTCGCCCGATTCACCCCGAGAGTGCTCTGATCCGCGGGAGCAGCCGGTCCGTTGCGATCGAAAAGGCGGCGTACAGTGCCAACGCACCCATGACAGCCAGCCAGACCCCGAAGATGTACTCGCCACCCGTGAGGTGGGACAGACTCGTCCACTCGGCAAAGACGCCCAGAGCAGACAAGACGAGCGTCACGAGGCCGTAGGCGGTGACTTCGGCGACCGCAAGCAGCGTCTCTCTCATACGGATGCTCCACCGTCAGCGAATATAGCGCTTTCGTCGGGGTCGTGACCGGGTGCACAACCGAAGCGTTTTGTTCGCCGATGCGTCAGCAGATGTATGAGCCACAGTCGTTCGACAGGGGGCCTCGACTACGCCAAGGTTGCGAAATCCGGGTTCGTCCTCGGCGCAGCGTTGTTCCTCTTCAGTGCCGTCGCGGAGATTCTCGGTCACGCGCTCTACTCGTCGGTGCCGGAGACGGTCGATCAACTCCTCTTTGCGACCGGCATCCTCGGCATCGTCATCGCCCTGTTCGTCCCGATCATCTTCGGTGCGGTGCTTCCACTGATCGAGTGACAAAGCGTTACTCACAAACGAGTAATTGCTTACATCTTTATTCCCCTACAACGGAGAAACAGTATGACGAGGGACTATCGGTCGCTCAACGACCCCAACGCGAAATACACGATGCGGAATCTCTCTGCGGAATCGATGGGTATTCGGAACGCCCGGGGACCGCGGGATGTCGAGATTACCGACGTACAGACGACGATGGTCGACGGCAACTTCCCGTGGACGCTCGTCCGGGTGTACACGGACGCGGGTGTCGTCGGCACCGGTGAGGCCTACTGGGGGGCCGGAATCCCGGAGCTAATCGATCGGATGACGCCGTTTCTCGTCGGCGAGAACCCGCTGGATATCGACCGGCTGTACGAACACCTGATCCAGAAGATGTCCGGTGAGGGCTCCGTCGAAGGGATCACCGTCACCGCCATCTCGGGCATCGAGATCGCACTCCACGATCTGGCGGGAAAGCTGTTGTCCGTCCCGGCCTACCAGCTTCTCGGCGGCAAGTACCGCGACGAGATCCGGGTGTACTGTGACTGTCACACCGAGGCCGAGGCCGATCCCGAGGCCTGTGCCGACGAGGCCGAACGCGTCGTCGAGGAACTCGGCTACGACGCCCTGAAGTTCGATCTGGACGTTCCCTCTGGACTCGAGAAGGATCGGGCAAACCGCCACCTCCGCCCCGGAGAGATCCGCCACAAGGTCGACATCGTCGAACGGGTCACAGAACGGGTCACGGACCGAGCGGACGTCGCCTTCGACTGCCACTGGTCGTTTTCCGCTGGCTCGGCGAAGCGACTCGCCGACGCGGTTGAGGCATACGACGTGTGGTGGCTCGAAGACCCCGTTCCGCCGGAGAATCTGGAGGTACAGGAGGCGGTGACGAACTCGACTGCGACGCCGATCGCCGTCGGCGAGAACCGCTACCGCGTCACAGAACAGCGTCGACTGATCGAAAATCAGGCCGTCGACATCGTCACGCCCGACCTGCCGAAGGTCGGCGGGATGCGGGAAACCCGGAAGATCGCGGACGTGGCCGATCAGTACTACGTCCCCGTCGCGATGCACAACGTCTCCTCACCGGTTGCGACGATGGCCGCCGCCCACGTCGGCTGTGCGATCCCCAACTCACTGGCCGTGGAGTATCACAGCTACGAACTCGGCTGGTGGGAGGATCTCGTCGAGGAAAGCGTGATCGAGGACGGCTACATCACCGTCCCGGAGCGACCCGGCCTCGGCGTCACCCTCGATATGGACGCCGTTTCGGAACACATGGTCGACGGCGAGGAGCTGTTCGACGAGGCCTGAGACGACTCACCGCCAGGTGATCCACGTCAGAAACGCCAGTGCAGCCGTTTCCAGTCCGCACAAAAGCGTCAACGCGAGCTGCAGCGAGGGCTCGGAACCCACGAACCACTCGACGTACTCGATGTCGATCACGTAGAGGTACCCCCACACGAGGTTTTGGACCACGAGAAATCCGGAGAAGACGAGCAACGCGAGGGTGTGTCGTGCCCCGTGATCGAGGTAGTTGCGCCCCCAGACGTAGCCGAGCATCGAAAGCATCAGCAGATTCGCGCCGACGGACGCCCGGGCGAGTTCTAACAGCAGGCTCACGGTGATCCCTCCCCGACCGTTTCGAGTATCTCCTCGACTGTGTCCCAGTTCGTTTCGAGTCGGTCGGTGAACAGATACACCGCCCCGTAGTCGTCGCCGGATTTTCTGAGCACGTTGTTTTCGATCAACACGTCCAGATGGTGACGCACCGTCGTGTAGTCGACGTCCAGTTCCTCGGCGAGTTGGTTGGCGTTCCGCGGTCGTTCATCGAGCAGCCGGACGATCGCGGTTCTCGTATCACTCCCCCGAGAACTCGCGAGCAGTTGCCACAGAACGCCGTCCATTCCGCTCTCGCTACGAGTGGTGGGGTGGTAAACGTTCATACAC
>JARWGK010000106.1:0-26326 GCA_040409725.1 Natronomonas sp. | reverse complement strand
GGTGGCTGGTGGCTGGCGTATCTCGGCGGGTTCATGGCCGTCTACGGCGTGTTCTTCGCGCTGCTCCAGTACGACCCGCGCCGCCTGTTGTCGTATCACATACAGGCCCAGGTCGGGTATATGCTCGCGGGGATCGGGCTCGCAACGCTCGGTGGCGAGTGGGGGCAGTTCGCGGTCGCCGGCGGGTTCGCGCACTTGTTCAACAACGTGCTCTACAAGAGCCTGCTGTTCATGGTGTGTGGGGTCGTGATCTATCGCACCGGATCGAACTACATCAAGGAGATGGGCGGGCTCTGGACGGTGATGCCCGTGGCGTTCCTAGTCTATCTTGTCGGTGCGGCCTCGATTACCGCGGTGCCCGGGTTCAACGGCTACGTCTCGAAGGGGCTCGTGCTCGACGCGACCGAGCAGATCTCCGGCAACTACCCCCTGCTGTTCGGCTACGATCTGCTGTGGTGGCTGTTGATGATCGGCGCAGTCGGGACGTTCATGTCCTTCATCAAGCTCGGCTACTACATCTTCTTCCACGGCGAGAACACGATCGAACCGCGGGATGCGACGCCCGGACAGACGGTCGCGATGTTGAGCGTCGGTGGCTTCTGTGTGTTCTTCGGCTTCGCCCACGGCACCTTCTACGAACTGTTGCCGTTTACCGAATCTGTCGCCGCCGAGGCCAAGCCGTTCAGCACGGGCCACCTCACCGAGGGCGTCGTCCTGCTCGTCGTCGGATTCGCCGCCTTCTTCGGGCTGAAAGGACCGATCACCCGGATGGCGTGGATTCCCGACATCGATCGGGTGGTGTTCCCGGCGTCGTTCTACGCCGGCCGGGGAACCGTCTGGGGCGTCACCGAACTGTGGGCGGCGGTCGACCGCGTCGTGATGCGAACTGCCGGTGTGTCGATGCGCGTCGGGAGCAACCCGGGAGGCTACGCCTTCGAGGCGCTACAGCGACTTCCGGGCGTCGAGACGGATGAGGCCTCCAACGGCGGCCGACGAGAGGTACAGCTCCGGGCCTCCGTCGGCGGGAGCATCCTCGTCGTCACGGCGATGCTGGCTCTCGTCCTCGCTGCGTTGCTGCTTTGAGGCGTTTCAGTCCTCGATTCCGGTGATCTCGAATCGGGCGCCGCCGTCTGCGCCCGACGTGACGCTGATCTCCCAGCCGTGGGCGGTGACGATCTCCCGGACGATCGACAGCCCGAAGCCGGTTCCGTCCTCCGAGGTCGAGTATCCGGGCTCGAACACCGCCTCGCGTTCGCCGGGTGGGATTCCGGGACCGGTGTCCTCGATATAAAATCCGCGTCGGTCTTCGAGGGCCCCGACGGTGATCGTTACGTCGGCCCCTGGCCGATTGCTCGTCGAACTATGTTCGACGCTATCATCGGCCTCCGGCCGATTGTCCGTGGAGCTGTGCTCCACGCTATTCCGAAACAGATTCACGAACAGATCCGTCAGCCGGGTTTCGTCGCCGGTGACCGTGAGATCGGTCTGCATCGAAAGCGAGGCGGCGTCGCTTTCGACGCTGGCCCACGCACGGGTGACGGTCGTCTCGAGGTCGACCCGATCGGTCGCCTCGACGACCTCGCCGTTTCGGGCGAGTCGGAGCAGGTTGTCGATCAACTCCTCCATTCGATCCAGTGCATCAGCCGCCTTGGGAAGGTACTCGCTTTCGCATTCGTCTGCCGCGAGTGAGATGTTGCCGGCTGCGACGGTCAACGGACTCCGGAGGTCGTGGCTGACGATACTGGCGAAGGATTCGAGCCGTTCGTTCTTCCGTTCGAGGTCCGCCTTACGGCTCTTCTGTTCGGTGATATCTCGAAGCACTCCGACCGATCCCCGAAACTCGCCGTCAGGCATCGGAAGCAACCCCATGTGATCCTCACAGAGCACCGTCTCGCCGCCGGCGGTCGTGATCTCAACCTCGAGTAATCCCTCCTCCGTGGTGTCGGAGCGCAAAACGCCGCGGAGCGCATCCTCGCTGCGTCGAACCATCTCCGGCGTCTTGATAAGCGAGACGTGGCTTCCGAGAATGGCTTCCATTTCGTACCCGGTGAGTTCGACGAATGCGTCGTTGATGCGGACGAACCGACCCTGTTCGTCGAGTACGTAAACCGGATCCTCGAGTGCGTCGACGATCGCCCGGGTCGTCTCGTGGTCGGCGACGCGAAACGGCGAAATCGTCTCCAGAACCCGATCTTCGAGCGCTTCGAGGGAGGCGGTGCCGACCTGTGGCGCGACGGCGACCTGCTCGGAGTCGGCGTCCGGAAGTTGTTGTGCGGCCTCGGGTTCGGGCGGGTGCACCACGACCGGAGTCTCCTCGGAAACCGATTCGACGGCGTCGATCAACCGGGGGAGACGGTCGGTCGTACTCGGGGTGGCGACACAGTCGACGTCGCCGTCGGAAAGCCGTTCGATCGCCTCCTCGATCGTCGGCCTTTCCGTGACCCGGATCTCACCGCTTGCTTCGAGATACTCCGTTACGGCCGCACGAAGTACCGGATCACCGTCGACGTAGAGGAGACGAGCAGGGAGGGCCATCTACCCACGATGTATGTCCGCCTTTCTTCATATACGTTGACATTAGCTGTCGGTGTCCTCAGCCGAGCGCGCGGACGACGGCGGCGACGGCGCCGCGCAACCGGACGGCTACCGGCGCGTCGATGCCGGTGATTCGGGAGACGAATCCGATGTCACCGTCTTCGATCGTCGCGACCGTCGCCCGCCTGATCTGAATGTCGATCGGTGGGCCGACGGTCGAAAGAAGCGATTCGACGTCGACCGGCAAGGCGTCGGTCGTCGACCACAGACGCCGGGCGGCCCGAAACGACGGCAGTGAGACGATCAACCGGTCGTCTTCCCGCCAGATGTCGATCCGGTCGTGCTCCGAGTGGATCACGAGATCGGCGTCGATGTCGAGCCTCGGAGACACGTCAGTCCTTTTCGTCGGTCGTCACGCGAACCGTGCCATCGACCCGCCAGTGTGCGTGGTCTGCGCCTTCGCCGGCCTTGCTCGGAACGTCGACCTCCAGATCGTCGAACTCGTAGGTGATCTCCGCACCGCGACCGGTGAGTCGGTCGTACAGTCCGATCGCCAGCTCCGGCCACGTCCGTGTCTCGTCGATTCGCTCGGTCGGATCGACCTCTTCAGAACTCATACGTTCCTGTATACGCGCACACAACTTAGTTGCCACGGCGGCCGAAGCTTTGTCGGCCGATGGTCACACCCGGGCGAGGATCGACTCGATCCGATCGCGGTGAAACGCGACGGCCGCCTCGCCGGTCCGTTCGGGGTATCCGGGTCGGGTGATCTGCCCCGACGCATCGACCGCAGATCGGACGACGGCGACAAGACGGTAGGTCGGCGGCGTTTCGGGAAGCGGACGGATCGTCTCGTACCCCGAGCGAAACGCTGACGAAAGCGACTCCTCCGTATACCACTCCGCGACCAGATGTTCCGTCTTCGCAACCGACAGGCCTGGATCGGCAGACAGCGGGCCGTCCCAATCGAGGACCGCCGACACCGTTCCGTCGGCGTACAGTGCGTTCCCGGGCCGGAGGTCCCAGGGATACAGCCGTGGGTCCGGGTCAGAAGGAATCGACGCGTCGGCGAGTGCCGTCTCGATCCGGTCCCGAAGCGAGTCGAGTTCGGACGGGAGTGCATCGATCCCTTCGGCCGCGTACCCACGGAACCACGCCGTCCACTCGCGTTGATCGGTGGCGACGAACGCACCGCCATCGTCGGACAGTTCGATGGGCCCGTATCCCTCGAAGCGAAACGCCGCGTGAATCTCGGCCAGAAATCGGCCGAATCGGCGGGCGATCCGTCGACGTGTTGCGTCGTCGATCGCGTTGAATCGCTCGTGTAACTCCGTTCCCGGCGCGCGCTCGGCGACGAGATACCCCCGGTCGTCGATGCGACCGATTCCGAGAACCCGGGGCGTCGGAACACTCGTTCGCCGGCGGACGGCCGCAGAGAGGTTCCGCTCGATTCGGAGTTTCTCGTAGGGCGCAAACTGGACGACGACCGACCGCGTTCCGAGGTCGGCGATCACGGTGTGTTTGGTGTTTCCGTGTTGGACCGGATCGAGTGACTCGATCTCCGATCCCGGTAGTTCGGCGTCGAGCACCGCACGAACCTCGTCCATACTCCGGTCTGTGGATACAGTCGTATATACTGTCGGCCCGCTCAGCGAACACCGACGACGAACAGCGTCTCACGGCGGGACTCCGCCCGGGTAATTTCGAAGCCAGCGTCGGAAAGCGTCGACGCGACCCACCAGGTGTCGAACCGTTCGTCGAGTGGCGGCCCGGCCTCGCCGGGGCCGTCTGCCGTCCAGTCGGCGACGACGATCCGACCACCCGGCCGGAGCAGTCTGGCCGCCTCACTCGCAGTTCTCGCCGGCAGCTCGTGGTGTGTCATCGTCGAGACCACGACATCGGCAACTCGATCCGAAAGCGGCACGTGGCCCCCGTCAGCAGCGATCGATTCGACGTTCGGCGGCAGGCCCTTCTCACGGTAGAGTCGGTGCATCAGCGGCTGGACGTCGATCGCGTACACCCGTTCGGCGACGGCCGCGAAGTCGTCGGTGTAGAAGCCGGTCCCGCTGCCGAGGTCGACGACGACGTCGTCCCCGGAGACGGCACTCGCTCCGATCAACTCCTCGACCGAGAGGTGGCGATACCGGTCGGTCTCCTCCAGTTCGTCGGCGCGACCCGGGTCGAAGGTGTGAAACCCGTTCATCTCACTCTACACCTCGCGTCCGGATCGGTCGGGGCGTGCATCCGACGGGTGGACGGCGTCGGTGAATGTGGATCCATACGGCCCCAGAGCAGTCGGATCGACTTTCCGGTTGCGGTCGGCGCGAGCCTGTCGAAGCCGGTCGAGTCACGCCTGCGGTCCGAGATACCCCCACGCCTGCAGGCGGTCGCCGTCGCCGTCGATCCAGCGTTCACCGATGTCGTCGCGGTAGTACATATTTGGCATCACGACCTCGTCGATACGGTCGTACGCCTGCTCGCGGGCGGCCTGCATCGTGTCACCCATGCCGGTCACGACGATCGGCATCCCGTTTTCGCCGGCGGCCCGCCACTGCCCGTCGACCCGCTTTGCGTCTTCGAGGTGAATCCCCTCTCGACTGTCTATCTCGAAGACGACGGCCGCGTTCCGTGAGTTCTCGTCGTACGTCTTCTCGTCGTTGAACGGAAACGGTGGCAGGACGACCCGAACGGCGATCTGATAGCCGGTGTGAACCGCGATCTCGGGATCGTCACCGTGTGCGAGGTGATAAAAGAACTCGGCCGTCGAGGACTCGATGGACTCCTCCTGTAGGGCGATCGTCGGATACCCGAACCGTGGCGTGAACTCCAGCGGATAGATTCCGCGTTCGTTCACGATACAGTTCAGATCGATGCTCCCGACGTATCCCTCGTCTGCGAGCCAGCCTTCGAGTCTCCCGAGGGTCTCCTCGAACAACCTGTTTCGACCGGCCCAGAACATCGAGGTTCCCATCTCACCGGTCGATGGGCCGATGTTTCCGGGAAACAGTTTCTTGTGCTCGAAGTTGAAGTTCACCTCGTCGACGAACGCCTCGCCGTCGAAGAACCCACAGATGGCGACCTCGACGCCCTCGACCTTCCGCTGGAGCTGGAAGCCCTTCATCCGGTGGCCCCACGCCTTCTTGTACGCCCGGAGCACGTCGACGACGTCGCTGCCGTCGTCTTCGTTGCCGACGTAAAGCAGTCGTTTGACGTTCTGGACCTCGCCGAGGGGTTTGATCACGTACGGAGCCGGATTCTCCTCGACGTGTCGGATTCCGGCGTCGAAGTCCCGGAAGACGTGGTGTTCGATCGTGTCGACGCCGTGTGCTTCGAGAATTTCCATCGCGTAGCCGCGGTCCTCCTCGAGGCGATCCGTGTTGGGCGTCCCGCCAACGACCGCCTTGCCCTCCTCGCGGAGTTCCCGTGCGATCTCGCCCGTGCCGATGTCGCTGCCGACCCAGATGTCGTCGAAGACGATTACGTCGGCCCACTCGATTTCGGCCCGCCAGTCGTCCGTCTTCGAGACGAAGCCGTCGCCGATCTCTCTGTCCGCCTCGGCTTCGATGTAGTACTTGACCTCGTGGCCTTCACGGGAGATCTGCCAGGCGAGGTCGGTTATCAACGCGGCATCGAGAGAACAAAAGAGGAACCGTTTGGCTTGCATACGCCGTTCTCAGCGGCCGTTCGCATAAGCCTGTGGTGCCTCGCGCGGAATCGGCGTTTCGTGCCACGAGAATCGCGGTCAGTCGTTGCCACGGACGTACGGACGGTTGCGTGGGACGAACTGCCCGTGGAACCCGAACGGTAGCGGTTCGGGGACCGTCGCCGTGGCGCGTTCCTCGAAGGAACCGGCATCGAGAACCACGAGTTCCGACCGTTCCGCCGCGACATCGAGTGTGACGGCGAGGATCGATCCGTCGTCTTCGGCCGAGCCGTCTGGATCGGGAACGAAAGCCGGTTCACCGAAAAATCGGCTTTCGGGGTCGTAGGTCACGGTCGAGCCGGTTTCGACGTCGATCTTCAGGAGTCGATCGGCAAAGCCCGCGTCCGTCCCGTCGGTTTCGGCACCGACGCCGTAGACGTAGCGGTAGTCGCGGCCGCGGTATTCGGGGTAGTTGATCGCCGGGAACTCGACGTAACCGGGGTGGATCGTCTCGAAGTCGACGCTGCCGAAGCGACGATCGGTCGGGATCCGGTAGCGACGGAGTTCGGAGACCGGTTGCCGGAACTCGGCGGAGTCCAGACGGTCGAGTCGAAACGCGTCCATCACCGACGCATCCGGGAAGGCACAGAGGTCGACGACGATCGATCCGTCGCGTTCGAACGCGTTTGCGTGATGGAAGACGAAAAACGGCGAAACCTCTGGCTCGGCCACGAGGTCACCGGTCTCTCGTTCGACGACGAGGAATTTACTCGGTCGGTCGGTCCACTCGAAGGCGTCCAGAAACGGCCCACGAAACACGTCGATCGGATCGAGTCTGAACGGTGATTCGACGAGCACGGCGAAGCGATCGGTGAGGGCGAAGCTGTGGAGATACGCCGGGCGGCGACGGTCGATCCGTGTGACGACCTCTCGCGTCGTCGCCCCGTCGGGAAGCCGCCAAATCGAGTAGCCTCGCTCCCGCCCGAGGTGCGTGGCGAAACCCCACGTCTCGCCGTCGTCGTAGTGGCAGTGGGCCGATCCACCGGCGTCGTCGGCCGCGATGGCGTCGTCGAAGCGAAACGGCCCGCGCGTTTCCAGTGTTTCGGGGTCGAACTCGATTGAGTTCGGCGTCTCCGTCAGCGCCAGCCACCGATCGGCGAGTCGATCGACGGTGATCGACGCGTTGTCGGTGATCGACGGATCGGCGATATCCCGCAGTCGATCGAGAAGCGTCCAGTCGGGATCGGTCCCGAACTCACGCAGGCCAACCGCTCCCGCCTTCCGGTGTTCGTAGGCCGCAGAGCGGAGGAATCGGAGCGACACCGACACCGACTCCGCGTCGGGATCGATATCGAATCGTCGCAGTGCTGCGAGGCCATCGAACCAGTGTTCGACGCGGTCGTCACCGACGGAAAAGTCGGCGGGACCGTTGCCGATCAGCGAGCCATCGAGATACGCCGGAAGGGTGCCGTCGAGTCGACACTCGACGGCTTCGAGTTCGGATGCGGATCGAAGTCCGAGTCGGTGGTCCATGGAACCCGTTCGTTCCGAGGGCGTTTATCCTTGGTCGATTGCATCGTCGAATCCCCACTCCTCGGCACGGCGTGCCGCCTCCGCTCGGGCGTCGGAGCGGATCGCGTCGATCGCAGATTCGTTTTTCAGGAAGGCGACGACCGAATCGTCGTCGGACGACGGCGTGGCCGCCTGTCGGGTTCGCTCGGCGAGGTCCGTATCGCCCGCGAGACGCTCGGCGGGCATCCCCGGTGGCACCCGGAGGTCGTCGTTTTCGTGAACGGCTTCGAGTTCGGCGGGGTCGACGGCGTACACCTCGACGTGGTGTGGCCCGGTGCCGATGTCGGAGAGTGCCGGCGGGCCACCGCGTTCGGTCCCGGTGTGATAAACCAGCGTCGGGACGCCGGAGTCGAAGGTGACGACGCCGTGGTCGTCGCCGTCACCGAGCAGCGCCGAACGGGGCTCAAGCAGCGCGTAGCCGTCGAGTTCGCGGTCGAGAACGTCCGCAAGTGGATCGGCTGGATCTATCTCGACCCGGGAGCGAAGCAACTCGCCGTCGGGAATCATGGCGGATCGGGGATGACGGCGGTCCGAAACCGTTCGGCAACGTCCTCGGAATCTCCCGATCGCGGATCGAGGCCGGCCGCTGCCTCGCGGTAGGCCTCGGCGGCCGCGGAGTCCGGGGCGTGTTCCAGAAGCGGGACGCCGGCAGAACGGGCCGCACGCGCCGCATCACTCTCCGGGACGGCCGCGAGGTGTGGTCCCCTGAAGTGCTGGCCGGCGGTGTCGAGTATCTCACTCACGTCGCCCTGGACGCGGTTGAACACCGTTCCGGCGATTTCGGAGCCGTATGAGAGGGCGTACTCCTGTACCTTCAACCCGTTCGACACCGCAGGAACCGTCGGATTCAGGACGACGACGACGCGGTCGGCGAGGACGATCGGTAACACCGCGCGCTTGCTCGAAAGCGTCGCCGGGGAGTCCAAAAGAATCACGTCGGTGGCAGCGGCGAGGTCGGCAACGACATCCCGGAGTCGGTCGGGGTCTGCGGCCTCGAAGGAATCGAGGCTCGTTCCACAGGGGACGACGGACATCCCGAAGCGATCGTACGTCGCCGCCTCGATTTCGGCACCACCCATGAGGACGTCCTGCAGCGTCGTCTCGGCGTCGGCCAACCCGGCGTGAAACAGCAGGTTCGCCATCCCGGTGTCGGCATCGACGACGGTAACGTCGTAGTCGTCGGCCAGGGCCATCCCGAGAGCGAGCGTACACGTCGTCTTTCCCGTCCCGCCCTTTCCGGACGCGACGGCAAACGCCTCGACCATCGGGTTTGCATCACTCCCGGTGTTACATAAACGTGTGCAGTACTCTCCCGAGTGATCCTCGACCGCGGGATACGGCACCCGATCGTGGAGTTGTACGCTCTGTCGGGAACGACACCGGCGAAACGGCTGCACAGAACCATCGACGCAGTCGAGGTCGCCCGGAAGCTGCTTTGTCAGTTTTTCTAAATATCACTATAGATCATTAACTTTTAAGATCGTGTAGGCTCTCCGATCGAACACACGATGACAACCGAAATCGAACCGGTGATTCCGACGATGCCAGACGACGACACCGAGATCACCGTCCGTGCCGACGGTGCAGGAAAGCGGTACGATTACTCGGAACGAGAGGCGGCACTCGTCCCGGATCTTCGGTAGGTCTCTCGGGCCGTGGCTGTTCTGTCACCCAGCAACGGCCGTCTCAGACGACATCGCCGCGAACGGTCGTCCCGTCCTGGGAGCTTCGGTATGCACGAAACGCGGCCGCCGCTGCTTCCGATTCGTCTTCGTCGAGGCCGAGCATCTCCAGTGCACCCGAAAGCGTCGGGAAGACGAACTCGCCCGATTCGAGCTTCTGGAACGCCTCCTCGCTCGTCTGTCCGTCGACCCACAGACACGCGGCCCGTGGATCGAGCAACTGGGTGTAGTCGTCTCGGGCGCGTGCCCCTTCGAGTCGCTGTGTGACGTTGTTCTCGAAGCCGGTGTTGCACACCTCGAGGTGGATCGGTTCCCCGTCTTCGAGTAGATGCGCCGCGAGGCACCTTTCGGGGGCTGCGTGTCCGTTCGTGTTCGCCCGGAGAAACTCGGGAAACGATTCGGCCCACTCGGCGGCGACGGTCTTCCCGACACCGTCGACACCGAGGCGGTCCCGAAACTCCGCCTCGCGGTCGGGGGCGTCTTTGAACAGCAGATCCTTGCTCAGATAGACGTCCAGTCGTTCGACCGGATCGAGTCCCAACACGACGTCACCGAAAACCCACACCTCGCGGATCGGTACGGGCATCGGGTCGGCTTCGATGGTCTCGATGATCTCCCGGAGCCGGGAGACGGCCTCCGCGCGGCTGTAGCTCACAGTCGACACTACCGCCCGGAGACCGAAAACGGTTCGTTTCACGCAGACGAGACGAAACCGGTATTTGATCCAGTCGGCTACCGGTGGCTCATGGAGTGCGACAACTGTGACGCCGAGGCGGTTATCCACGTCGCATACTCGGGACGACATCTGTGTGGCGAGCACCTCTGTCAGTTCGTCGAGTCCCGTGTCCGGCGTCGTATGCGTGAGGATAACGTGCTCTCCGAGGAGGCGACGCCGACGAATCCGGAGACGTGGCTGATCGGTCTCTCCGGAGGGAAAGACAGTGCAGTCCTGACGTCGATTCTCCACGACGCCTTCGGCGCCGACCCACGGGTCGAGTTGGTCGCACTCACCGTCCACGAAGGAATCGACGGCTACCGGGATGCGTCGCTTGATGCCTGTCTCGAACTGGCCGACGAACTCGACATCGAACACGAAGTCGTGAGTTACGCCGAGGAGTACGGAATCGAGATGGACGCCGTCGCGGCAGACGAGGAACTCGGGATGGCGCCGTGTGCCTACTGTGGCGTGTTTCGCCGAGACGCACTTTCTGCGTACGCCGACGTCCGTGACGCCGACAAGCTTCTGACCGGGCACAATCTCGACGACGAGGCACAGACGGCCCTGATGAACCTCCTTTCCGGCGACGTAGAGCAGGTGGCAAAACACTTCGATGCGTCGCTCGGAGGACTCGAGGAGCGAACCGACGGCGATCCGTTCGTCCCACGGGTGAAACCCCTGCGTGACATCCCCGAACGAGAGGTCGCGCTGTATGCTCACCTCCGAGGGCTGCCGGCACACACAGTCGAGTGTCCGCACGCAAGTGAGGCATATCGGGGCGAGATTCACGACCACCTCCTCGAACTCGAGGAAAATCACCCCGGAACGCGACACTCGATCATGGCCGGCTACGAGGAACTCGCACGTCTGGCGAGTGAGGCCTACCGTAGCGACGACACCGGGCCGAGCGGCGAGTGTGTACGCTGTGGTGGACCGACCAACGGTGAAGTCTGTCGAGCCTGTGAGCTACGCGCCGTCGTCGAGGACACGTGACCGGGTCAGACGCGTGTCATACACACCGTTTACGCTCGTGATTGAGACTCTTATAAGAATATTTAGCTGATAGGTTCTAAAATAGTGCGATTTTTCAGGCTTTTCAGACCTCTAGAAGCCGAAATACGTTTGTCAGACGTATTATTTATCTGATTACGTCAATGCCGTTGTTCTTTTCGAGATCCGATCGGCCACCGTCGGAACCGACGCTGTACTCACTCCCGCTGTCTTCGAAGGCGTCGGTGTCGCCTTCGATTGCAGCGCGGGAGGCGTCGGCCTGTTTCTGCGTCGTCGGTCCGAGGATCTGTGCCGACTGGACGCCGGTCATGATCGCCATCACTCGAACCTTACCCTTGTATTTGTCCTGAATGCGGGCGCCCCAGATGACGTTCGCCGAGGCCTCGAGACGCTCTGTGATGTTCTGTGCGATCCCTTCGGCCTCCTTCAGGGTGAGGTCGGGACCACCGGTGATATGAACCAGTCCGCCGGACGCGCCGCGGTAGTCGACGTCGAGGAGTGGGTGGTTCATCGCGTCGTTGACCACCTCCTTCGTCTTGTTTTTGTCCTGAGTTTCCCCGACCAGCATGACGGCGACGCCGCCCTGATTCATGATCGAGGTCATATCGGCGTAGTCGAGGTTGATCAGACTCGGCTGCGTGATGGTCTCGGAGATGCCCTTGACCGTTTCGGCAATGATCTGATCCATCACCGAGAAGGCCTTGCCGATCGGCAGGTTCGGGACGTAATCGAGCAGCCGGTTGTTGTCCAGAACGATGATCGAATCGGCCTCGTTTCGGAGCCGCTCGAGCCCTTCTTCGGCCTTCACCGTCCGAGCTCGCTCGACGTTGAACGGCGTCGAGACCATCCCGACGACGATCGCGCCGTTTTCCTTGGCGATCTTCGAGACGACCGGGGCAGCACCGGTCCCCGTACCGCCACCCATGCCCGCGGTAACGAACACGAGGTCGGCGTCGCCGATTACCTCCTTGATCGTGCCCTGTGCCATCTCGGTGGCACGTTCGCCGATGTCGGGTTCGCCGCCGGCGCCGAGACCCTCCGTCAGTGACTTGCCGACGAGGATCTTCGTGTCGGCTTCGATCATCTGTAGGTGCTGTTTGTCGGTGTTGATCGCCACCGTATCGGCGCCGTCGACGCCGATGTTGTACAGCCGATTCACCGTGTTGTTGCCTGCACCGCCGGCACCGACGATGACGATTCGGGGTTCGCCGAACTCGTCACCGTCCATCTCGGCGTCGGTGTCACGGGACTCTTGTTCTGCGTTTTCGAGAGCGGAGTTGACGATGTCCTGCATCGTCTACACCTTCGCCCACGGGCGATCTTGGTCCCGTTTTTCCTCTTGTTCGTTCAACATCTCACGAACGGCCGCCCGGATCGCCTCGCTCCGGTTCGGGAACTCTCCCGTATCGACCATTCGTTCGACCTCTTCTATCTGCTGTTTCGGAATCCGTAGTGTCACACGCTCCATGTATTATTTCCCCTCTGTCTGTGGGTAAGACGGCGATGCACACGCGGTCGCGTATACACCCGATTTCCCCGGAAGACGGCCGGATTTCCGAGGACCTCCACCGAGTGTAAGACGTGCCGTCTTACGCAAACGTATCCACCGGAGCTATTGTAATAAAACTTTGGGTCTCTGTAAGACAATAAGGCTATATTGCCGTTTACGCCGCCTTGCAGTCTGTTTTCGGAGTTTACGGATCGCCGAGGACGTCCGCAGCAGGGGTTCGACGACCGCATCCCGGGCAGAATCCCCAGTCCGAACGGAGCTCGTCGCCGCACTCACAGAACACCCTGTGTGACGCCTTTTCGCCACAGTTAGGACAGTATACGTCCGATTCGGAGAGTTCCGACCCACACTGTTTACACGACGAGCGGGCCTCGTCAGACACTGGTTCCGCCTCCGTCGCCTCTGTCTTACGCTCGACCGGTTTGTGAGACGGTTCGGACGATTCCTCCGCCGAAAGGCCGTCGAGCGTGACGTTTACGTTCACGTCCTGTGGTTCACGGGGCGTAAACGCCCCCTCGAGGCGGTCGGCGATGATGGCGTCGACGCGCTCTGCGACGAGCGCATCGAGTGATTCCTGCTCGATCGAGTTCCCAGATCCGCCGTTCGAGGCTGTTTTCGTCGTGTTTACGGTCGATTTGCCGTGTTCGTCCAGATACGCCCGGAGCGCCTCACGCATCACCTCACTCTTCGAGGCGTCGAACTCCTCGAGACGGCGAACGAGGTCGTCGTCGGCCCGGAACGTGATCTTGCTCATCTCTCGTCTCACGCTTGTGTGTGACGGTATTTCAATCTTCCCGCGATGTCTGACAACTGTCTGTCGGAGGCGACGAGCAGGGATGGCAACGATTAAGTCCGGCAGACGATGATGATGTCGTACGCCCGCCCTTAGCTCAGACTGGTAGAGCAGTCGACTGTAGATCGACTTGTCCCCCGTTCAAATCGGGGAGGGCGGACTTGTTCTGTCGTCGCAACGCGACGACTGACAAGTCTTCACCGACACGATTTGAGCAGACGAATCACAGCCCGCACAGCCGAACGGCGTGAGGCGAGCAGGACCGTCTCGACGAGTTCAAATCGGAGCGGGCGGACTGCGAGACTCGACTGAATGGAGAGTCTCGGTGCGGCGAGCGGCGAAGCCGCGAGTTCTGCTACGAACGACGTGAGTAGTCAAAATCCACGCCGACACGATTTGAGCAGACGAGTCACAGCCTCGTGAGCGAAGCAAACGAGACCTCTGGTCCTGCGGGATCGGTTGCTCGTCGGCGAGACGCCTCGCTATCTCCGCTCTACCTTCCTGTACATGACGGCCGAGAGGACAGCACCGAGGACGCCGAAGATCAGATACAGGACGAAGCCGGTCCCGAATCCGGACGGTCCCCGGATGTCGACGAACAGTCCCAAAAGCGGTGGGATGGCGAATCCACCGAACGCACCGAGGCCGCCGGCGAGTCCGGAGGCACCGCCGACCGCCTCGGGAACGTACAGCGGGATCATTTGCGTCACGGCGGCGTTTGCGATCCCGATTCCGACTGCCAAAAGCAGCATCCCGACGACGGCAACGACGAAGTCACCCGTGACAGTCATGAGCAGTCCGGCGACGGCGACGGCGCCGAAGCTTGCGATGGCGGTCCGTTCGCCGCCGACCCGATCGCACAACACCCCTCCGGGGATGCGGATCAGCGTCGCCAGAAGGGTAAACCCGACGGCGGTGATGATACCCGCGTTGCGGGCCTCTAAGCCGTGGAAGGAGATCCAGTAGCTGGGAAACCAGACCGTAAGCGCGAGGAATCCGGCGCCGAGTGAGATGAAATAGAGCGCAACGAGCGCCCAGGTCGGGACGGACGCCGCCGCCGTTCGGATCGATTCCCAGCCGTTCTCGTTCGGGAAGAACTCCTGGCCGAGATCCCTGCTGCGGCGTTTGGCGTCCGACCTGTCGAGACCCTGTTTTTTGAACTGGAAGTAGTAGGGGTCGACGGCGTAGGCGACGTAAACGATCGTTCCGACGACGAGGAAGACCGCCCACACCACGTACGTGGTCGTGAGCCCGAGGGCTGCGATGATAATCGGGAGCAGGATGGTGAACAGTCCGGGCGAACTGTTGCCCAACCCGACGTACACCGCAAGCACCGTTCCCTGTCTGTTCGCCGGATACCAGTAAGACGTCTGTGCGACACCCACCGAGAAGGCGGCTATGCCACACCCACTCAACGCACCAAACAGAAGCAACACCGGGTAGTGCTCCATCGTCAGCCCGTCGAGCCCGACGAACTGAAGCACGGCCGCAAGTCCGACGATTCCGGTGACCGAGAGCGCCAGGAGTATTATGAACGGCTTTTTCGCCCCGACATCGTCGGTCCACGCACCGAACGGAATCCGCAGCAACGACCCGATCAGATTGGGGGCAGCAACCAGAATTCCGAGCAAAAATCCCGAGAGGCCGAGAGCCTGCTCGAACTGTTCGGCCGCAGGTCCGTATATAACGAGGCCAGCATATCCGATGAAGAATCCGAACGTCGCAGCGGTCAGTCCCCGTCGAGGCGACCCCCGAACAGTAAACCCACCGTGGTTGTCGTCGGATTCATCGCCGTCACCAACGCGAGACCGCGTTCCCATACCAGTTAATTACCGATTCGTTATTTAACAGTTAATTTTCGATCAATATGTGACTAAAGTTAATTTTCATGAACTTTATGGTATCGTTTCGAAACGAAACGACAGAGGATCGCGGACCAGACGGCGAACGGCAGGATACCGATATTTTTTGCACACACCGAATAATCGCTACGCATGAGATATCTCGTTGCTGTGGACGGCTACGAGGAAAGCGACAAGGCGGTCGAACACGCCGCATCGAACGCAGCGGCCCACGGTGGAGAACTCACCGTACTGCACGTCGTCCCCGACCCAGAGGGTCCCGAGAGCCGCGACGATACCGATCCGGACGCGCGGGGGGAAGCGATTCTCGATCGGGCGAAGTCACTCGCGGCCGACGTTGTCGCCGACCACGAGGCCGACGTGTCGATCACCACCGACACCCGGACCGGACGTCCGTCGAGCGTCATCGCCGGGTACGCAGAGGAGATCGACGCCGACGGAATCTATCTCGGCCACCGTGTGCGACCGAGACAGCGCGAGGAGGCGGTCGGAAGCGTCGCAAAGAGCATCCTCGACACCGCGGTGGTCCCCGTGACGATCGTTCCGTGACGCGCGGGCGGCGGCCGTCCGAAGCGCATATGTCGACTACAGCCGTCGATCCGGTATGAGAGTCGGTGCACACACCTCTATCGCCGGCGGCGTCGAAAACGCCGTGACGGAGCAACTGGAGTACGACGGCAACTGCGGACAGATCTTCACCCACTCGCCGCAGGTCTGGCGTGACCCTTCGATCGACGACGAAAGCGCCGGCGCCTTCCGGGACCGCTCGAACGAACACGACATCGGCCCGTGGGTGATCCACTCCTCGTATCTCGTAAACCTCTGTACGCCGAAGGACGATCTGCGCCGAAAGTCGATCGAATCGATGCAGACCGAACTCGACGTCGCAGCCGAACTGGGGATCGAGTACGTCAACGTCCACCTCGGCGCACACACCGGCGCCGGGGTCGATCGCGGACTCGAAAACGCCGCGAGCGCACTCGACGAACTCGACGTTCCCGACGGGGTCGAGATTCTCCTCGAAACCGACGCCGGAAGCGGGACGAAGCTTGGCGACGACTTCGCTCACCTCGCCCGGGTGATCGAGGCGTCGAAACACGACCTCGGCGTCTGTCTCGACACCGCCCACGTCTTCGCCGCCGGATACGACATCTCGACACCGGCGGGCGTCGAGGAGACGCTGTCGGCGTTCGACGACGCGATCGGAGCCGATCGACTCGCCTGCGTCCACCTCAACGACTCCAAACACGGCTGCGGGACGAACAAGGACGAACACGCACACGTCGGCGAAGGGGAGATCGGTGCGGAGGGAATGGCGGCGTTTCTGACGCATCCGACCGTCAGGGGCCGTCCGATCGTCCTGGAGACGCCGACGGAAGACGGCAAAAGCTTCGCCTGGAACGTCGAGCGGACGCGGGAACTGGCCGGAGCAGACGCGACGTAGCCGATGCGACGATTCACCGCGTCGTATCTCCGGGAGACACGCCGGGGGATGTGGGACGACGACCGGTCGGCGCTGTCGGATCTTCGTCTCTCCGAGCGCGGTCGAATCCTCGACATCGGCTGTGGCGAGGGCGCCCTCACCCGGGTGCTGCAGGCCGAATGCGACTGTGAGGTGATCGGCTGTGACCGCGACGGCGCGTTGCTGTCGGAGGTAGAGACACCGGCCGTCCGGGGCGATGCGTATCGGTTGCCCTTTGCGGACGACGCCGTCGACCTCGTCGTCTGTCAGGCGCTTTTGATCAACCTCGCCGATCCCGTCGCCGCGATACGGGAGTTTGCCCGGGTCGCCGCCGAGGCTGTCGCATGCATCGAACCGGACAACGGCGCCGTCTCGGTGGAGTCGAGTGTCGCCGCCGAGGCGGACTTAGCCGAGGAGGCGAGACGGCGATACATCGATGGAGTCGACACCGACGTCACACTCGGGAGACGGCTGGGCGATCTGTTCGCTGCGGCGGGTATCGAAGACGTGCGGACGCGACAGCACGATCGGACGATGGTCGTCGAGCCACCGTACTCGGCGGCGGCGATCGAAGCGGCGGCCCGGAAGGCGAGAGGAGAGGATCTGAGACGACGGCGTGACACGCTCACGGGCGAGGCGGAGGAACTCGACGAACTTCGTGGTGCGTGGCGGGCGATGGGAACGGAGGCGGTCGAACAGATCGAACGGGGCGAGTACCGGCGAACGGAAACCGTTCCGTTCTACGTGACGGTCGGATCGGTTGTGGACAACCCAAACAGTTGAAGTCGAACTCGGGCGTCGCTGAAACCGTGAGTGAATCAGTTCGGCTCCGAGACGGAGGTCGGGCGACCGCGGCCGATCCGGTGTCAGGGAGGACGAAGCCGTGAGCGGTATCGGCGTGGTCGTCGCCGTGGTCGTCGCCGCCGGACTCGACGCCACCGTCGGGGAGCCACCGGAGCGAATCCACCCGGTCGCACTGCTGGGACGACTGATCGAACTCGTCGCCGACGAGGAGTGGCACTCTCCGCGGATAATCGGAGCAGGGGTGGCGATCGTCGCCCCGGTCATCTCGGCGATGGCCGCCTACGCGGTCGTCGCGGTCGCCGGATTTATCGGCGTGGTCGCCGCCGGGATCGTGGCCGGGGTCGTGCTGTTCGTGACGACGAGCCTCCGGATGTTGCTCGATGCTGCAACATCGATCGTGGAGGGGAGTGAGGCGGATACGGCCGGAGCGCGGGAGACGCTCCCGACGCTCGTCGGACGGGATCCGGCGGCGCTCTCGCCGGGCGAGATCCGCAGTGCTGCAGTCGAGAGTGCAGCCGAGAACCTCGCCGACGGCCTCGTCGGACCACTGCTGTTTTTTTCGGTCGGGGCCGTCGTCTCGCTGCCGCTCGCAGCAGCGGGTGCAGCGGCGGTCAAGGCGATCAACACGCTCGATTCGACGATCGGCTACCCCGGTGACTTTGGCTGGGCCAGTGCCAGATTCGACGACATCGTGATGTACGTTCCGGCCCGGATGACGGCGGTTTTGATCGGCCTCGCCGCCGGCGAACCCGACGCACCGCTTCGGGCGAGGCGGTACGCCCGGGTCCCGTCGTCGCCGAACGCCGGATGGCCGATGGGGACGCTCGCGGCGGCACTGAACGTCTGTCTGCGGAAGCCGGGTGCCTACACGCTCAACGAGGTCGCCGATCTGCCGGACATGGAGCAGGCGCGTGACGGCGTCAGAATCGTCCGACGGGCGGGGATCGGTGCGTACGCCGTCGCCGCCCTCTTGGGGGTCTTGCTGTGGCTTTGAGCGCACTCAGAGGCGGCGTGAGCTTCCTCACCCGGATCCCACTCGAAACCGACGAGAGCGACTGGCGGCGGTTCCAGGAAACGCCTGCGGTGTTCCCCGTCGTCGGCTACCTCGTCGGAGGGCTCGCCGCGATCCCGTTCGTCCTCGAACCGCTCACCGCAGCCTTCGGTTATCTCCTCGTCCTCGCGGCCGTGGTCGGCGTGACACACCTCGATGGCGTTGCCGATCTGGGTGACGCCGTCGCCGTCCACGCCGCAGCGGATCGGCGGACGGTGCTGAAGGACACGACCGTGGGCGTCGGAGCGATCGCCGCGGTCACGATCGTCGTCGTCGGCCTCGCCCTGGGAGCCGTTGCGATCGGGGAAGCGGAGACACGGACGGCGATCGCACTCGTCGTCGCAGCGGAGGTCGGCGGAAAACTCGGGATGGCGACGGTGGCCTGTGTCGGCTCTGCGGCCGCCGAGGGGATGGGATCGCGGTTCACGCGCAACGCGACACCGACGCTTCTGGTCGGACCGATCGTCGCTTCGATCCCGGCGGCGATCGTTCTCTGGCCGTCGCCGGCGACCCTCGTCGCCGTCGCCGCAGGGCCGATCGTCGCCGTCGCCGTCGTCGGCTGGTGTGAGAGACACCTCGGCGGCGTCAACGGCGACGTCTTCGGTGCGGTCAACGAACTCGGACGGGTGATCGGACTCCACGCGGGAATCGTCGTCTGGACGCTCCTGTAGCCGACAGCCGAAACCGATAGGCAGACCGAGACGAAACGCGAAGCATGGACTGTCTGGTGCTGTGTGGTGGCCGCGGAACCCGACTCAATGCCGGCGAGAAGCCGCTCGTCTCCATCGAGGGGCAGGCGATGATCGATCGGGTGCTGACAGCACTCGAATCCGCCGACCGGATCGAAACGGTGTACGCGGTCACGTCGCCACACGCGCCGAGGACGCGGGACCGCCTCGACGGTCGCGTCCCGATCGTCGAGGGCAGCGGCGACGGGTACGTCACGGATCTGACCGACGCACTCGCCGATGACCGGATCGAGCAACCGGTCGTGACCGTCGTGTCCGATCTGCCGCTGCTGACGGAGTCGGCGGTCGATCGAACGCTCGAGGCGTACGGCGAGGAAGACGACGGCGACGGCGGTTCACTCACCGTCTGCGTTCCGACGGCGGTGAAACGCGCCCTCGGCGTCAGCGCCGACTCGAGTCGGGAACACGACGGGCGAAAGCTGTCACCGGTCGGACTCAACGTCGTCGGAGACGGCCCGGAGGCGATCCACGTCAGCCACGACGCGCGTCTCGCCGTCAATGTCAATCGACCGGACGACCTCACCGTCGCGGAGGTGCTCGCAGGTGGATCCTGACGCCGTCGATCGGGTCGAGCGCGTTCCGCACGGATCAAGCGACGAGACGGACGTTCTCGATCTGAGCGCGAACATCAACCCGGAGATTCCGGACGGCACCCGGGCGGTTTACGAGGCGGCACTCGATGCGGCACGGTCGTACCCACCCGAGGAGTACCCCGAGTTCCGAGCCGCGGCGGCGGCGTACGTCGGCTGTGAAAGGGGACAGGTCGTGCCGACCGCCGGTGGCGTCGCCGGGATCCGACTCGCGATCGGAACGACCGTATCGCCAGGTGAGTCGGTGTTGCTTCCCCACCCCTCCTTCGGTGAGTACGCCCGCGAGGTAAAACTCGCCGGCGGTGAACCGGTGTTCGTTCGGGAGACGGATCTCCTGAATCGAGACCCCTCCGAGTACGCGATGGTCGTCGTCTGTACGCCGAACAACCCCACCGGCTGGCTGCCGGAGGCCGACAGGCTGGCGGCGTTTATCGATCGGTGTCGGGAGACGGACACCGTGGTTCTCATCGACGAGGCGTTTCTCGGCTTCACCGGGCGTGAATCGATGGCCGGCGAGGGCGTCGTCGCCGTCAGATCGCTGACGAAACTGTTCGGGCTCCCGGGACTGCGGGCTGGCTTCGTGGTCGCCGAGGGATCGCTGTCGAATCGGTTGCGAACAGCGCGGCCACCGTGGGCGCTTTCGGCGCCGGCGGCCGCCGTCGGAGCACACGGGATGGAAGACGAGGCGTTCGTCGAGGCGACCCGACGACGAATCGAGCGTGAACGGGCGTACCTCCGGGACGGCCTCGAATCGATCGGCTTCGACGTCCGTCCCTCCGAAGCCCCGTTCGTACTCCTCGACGTCGGTGAGCCACCGGGGGAGTTGCTCGAAGCGTGTCGGCGACGAGGGGTCGTTCTCCGGGACGCGACGACGTTTCGCGGACTGTCCGAACACGTCAGGGTCGCCGTCCGAGACCGGGAATCGAGCGATCGGTTGCTGTCGGTGCTCGAAGATATCGCCGACAGTCGACGGTGATCGGCTCGATTGAATAGTAATCCTTAATATCGAAACGAGCTTTTGTTAATATATGACAGTCGTCAGCGTTTCGATGCCGGAATCGCTCCTGGATCGCCTCGACGAGTTCGCCGAAGAACACGGCTACACCGGCCGCAGCGAGGTCGTCAGGGAGGCATCCCGGAACCTCCTCGGAGAGTTCGAGGACAAGAAACTCGAGGGACGGGAACTGATGGGCGTCGTCACGGTCGTCTTCGACCACGAGACGTCGAGTGCCGAGGAACGGATGATGCAGGTCAGACACGACTACGAGGATCTGGTCGTCTCGAACGTGCACAACCACGTCGGCGACCACTACTGCATGGAGCTTTTCGTCCTCGAAGGCGACCTCGAGACGATATCGACGTTCGTCGGGAAGATTCGGGCGACGAGTGACATCCTCTCCGTAGACTATTCCGTGATCCCCGTCGACGACTTCGAGGCGGCGATCACCGACGCGGCCTGACGGCGTCGAGCGGCTTCGAGTGTTCACAAAGCCGGCGTTCGTCGATACACCCTTATCGGGCTGGCTGTAACGGATCGTATGACCGACGACCAAAGCGGGGTGCCCGGAAAGGGGCAGACGCCACGGGCGCGGGAGATCGAACCCACGGCGCCGGAGGAGTTCGGCCTTGTACAGGTGTGGTGGGGCGACGGCAAGGGGAAGACGACGGCGACGCTCGGCATGGCGTTTCGAGCCGCCGGACACGGCTTTCGGGTCCACGTCCTGCAGTTCATGAAAGGCGGCGCGGCGAGCGTCGAGGACGTCCGGGGAGAGTACAACGCCATCGAGGCCGTCGACGGGATCACCTACGAAAACCTGGGCCACTACGGCTGGCACGCGATGAACGACGGTACCGAGGAGCGCGATCACGCCCTCGAAGCACAGGCCGGACTCGAACGGCTGCAGGAGCTGCTTTCGGCGGCCGCCGAGGCGGATCTGACGGAACCGCTTCCACTCGACTGCGATCCGGAGTCGGGGATGCACATGCTCGTCGTCGACGAGATTCTCTATGCGGCCGACCGGGGGTTGATCGACCCCGAGGACGTGGTGGCGGTGATCGAGGACAAACCCGAACGGCTGGAACTCGTGTTGTCGGGGAGTCACGCCGAACCGACGTATCTCGAGGCACAGACAGATCTGATCACGGAGGTCCGAAAGCAGAAACACCCGATCGATGCCGGTCAACGGGCACGGAAGGGAACGGAGTACTGATACTGTCGGCTGTAACTGAGTCAAGAGATTCACCACCCCGGGGTTGCGGAGTTCTCGAAAGACGTACAGCCAACAGTATGACGCCACCCGTCCACGGGAACGACCTGCCGGTTATTAGTTACTCGGGGCAAAGAAGACGGCATGGGCAGTCAACACAACAGGGGTGACGTGTTTAGCGACGGGTTCCTCGTGCCGATCGCCGGACTGCTGTCGCTCGTTTTCGCGGTGATGGCGGGTGCCAGCGCGTATCCACTGTTGTCCGGATCGATCACGTTCCAGTCGGTACTCCTGCCGGTGACGTTCGCCGGCGTCAGTGTCTGGTTTCATCTGGTCCGACGGAATCGACTCGAGGCCGGAAGCGACGACGAGAAGTGAGACACACTCGACTACTGCTGGCGTCGTTTCTGTTGTTCTTTCGCCATCTCCAGTGAAAAAAAGAAGCCGAAGTACGCCGGGATGCCGGCGAGCATGAACATGTAGAACACCCACGTCGGGGCGTCGGTGAAGACGAAATCGAAGAGGAATCCGACGACTGCAACCCAGACGACGGCAAACATCAGATCGTACAGCATCCCCCGTTGGTTGTTGCGGACGTGATCGCGGATCTGATCGACGAGGCTCATGACCTGTCCGTACGGTACACCGCATCGAATAAAAAGCAGCGGGAAAGCGGGTGGCCTACTCGTCGTCGACGCCGCGGTAGTCGACCACCAAGACGGGAACCTCACACGACCGGAGCGTTCGCTCCGTGACGCTGCCGAGCAGCGCACGGCGGACGCCGGATCGGCCGTGGCTGCCCATCACCACGAGGTCGATACCGTTGTCCTCGGCGTACTCGGCGATCATCCGGTGGGGCTGGCCGCCGGCGTGGTGTTCGACCGATTCCAGGCCGTGTTCTTCGGCTTGCTCTGTCACGTATCCGGTCGCCTCCTCGGCTTCCTTCCGGAGGTCGGTCATCCCCTGGAAGTTGCCTTGCCGAATCCGATCGACCTGTTCGGCGCCGAGTCCGTAGCTGATCGCATCGGTGTCGGCGACGTACAGCGCGTGAACCTCGGCGCCGTACTTGGAGGCGATGTCGATCGCGTGATCGACCGCTGCCTGTGCTACGTCGCTACCGTCCGTCGGAACGAGTATGCGTTTGTACATGGTACTGATGTCAGTCGTCGTCTGACGGCGTGATGTCGCGTTCGTCCATCTTCCGTGCGACAACCTCCTCTGCGTTCGTGTCCTTGCTCATCGGTTCGGGGCTGTGACACTGTCTGACCATCATCTTGGTTTCGATCGGTGGTTTCTCCGTGACCAGCGAAACGAAGATGGTGATCACGATCACGAGCGGCGTCCCGATCAGTGCCGACCCGATGGCCGGCATCCAGGTCGCAAGGACGTCGATGCCGAACCCGTCGATCAGGCCGAAGTTCCCCTCGTTGAACATCGGGATAAACCAGATGATCAGTCCGCTCACCATGCCGGCGAGGGCGCCCGGACGGTTCGTGTCCTCCCACCAGAGACCGAGGAAGAACATCGGAAACAGCACGATGGCCGCAAGGGAGAAGGCGAAGCCGACGAGTGCGGCGATCGGCTGCTGTGGGTTGAGTGCGAAGATGATCGTCAACACACCGAGTGCGATGATGCTCAGACGACCGATCAACACCTGCTGGCGCTGGGTGGCGTCCTCGTTGATGATGTTCGCGTAGATGTCGTGAGAGATCGCAGAGGAGCCGGCGATGAACAGACCGGCCGTCGTTGCGATCGCCGCTGCGATACCGCCGGCGGCGACGAAGCCGACGAACCACTGTGGCAGGCCGGCGAGTTGGGTCGCGAGCACGACGATCACGTCGGCGGCGGCACCGGACATGCCGGGGTCACCGTAGACGGCACCGACCTGATCGGCGTACAGCGCCGTTCCGAAGGCGGCGAATGCCGGAGCCGAGAGATACAGAAGACAGATGAAAAACAGCCCCCAGGTGCAGGACCAGCGGGCGATCCGCTCGTTTTCGACCGTATAGAACCTGACGAGGACGTGTGGCAACCCACAGGTGCCGAATATCAGGCTGAATGCGGTCGCAACCCAGAGGTAGTAGCTTCCGCCGGCAAACGGCGCGGAGAACTCGTTGCCGAGCTGGCTGATCAGCGTCCCATACTCGATCTGTGGCAGCACAGTCGAGAAGCCGGACGACCAGCCCGTGGCGAGCAGTCCGACCAGGAAGGCAACGATGAGGATGATATACTGCAACACCATGTTCTTCGTCGCTCCGAGCATCCCCGAAAGCGCCAGATAGCCGATGGTGATCGTCATGAAGATGACCATCATCGCCTGATAGCCGCTGAATCCGGGGATACCCGGATCACCGAGAATGTACAGGCCGACGAGCCCCATGCCGCGGGCCTGACCGAGCGCGTAAACGAACCCGATCAGGAACGTCGTGATCGCGGCGATCGCACGTGCGGTGTCGGAGTTGAACCGGTCGCCGACGAAGTCGGGGGCGGTGTACTTGCCGAACCGACGCATCTGTGCGGCCATGAAGATGAGCAGGATGAAGTACCCGGTCGTCCAGCCGACGACGAAGGCGAGGCCATAGACGCCCGAAAGCGCAACGAGCGCCGCCATTCCGAGATACGACGCCGCCGACATCCAGTTCGCACCGATGGCCATGCCGTTTTCGACGTTCCCGATCGAACGGCCGGCAACCCACATGTCGTCGGTGTTCGCCACCTTATAAAAGAAGCCGGCTCCGAGGAACGTCAGCATCATCACCACGACGATGAGCGCCGGCAGTGGTTTGAACGAGACGTCGAGGCCCTCGGGGAGCAGTTCCGTCTGCAGCGGCGTCGAGGCGAGTTCGGCTACCGGAAGAGCGAGTTCGATCATTCCGTCACGCCTCCGTCGGTTGCTGCGGCGTCCTCAGCGCCGGTCTCGGCGGTTTCGGTCCCCGTGGCGACCTGCTGTTCGATGCCGTACTTTTTGTCGATCTGATCGCGCTTCCGTACGTACCACACCGACAGCAGCAACGCACCGCCCGGACCACCGATGGCGATCAGGAAGTAATGCAGCGGAAAGCCGATCACCGGCATCGTCGACGTCATCAGGTCGGGCGCGATTCGGGTCGCCGTGATCGGCCCGAACGTCGAGAGCGTCCAGAGGAAAAACCCGGTGAGGATGATCCGCTGGTGATCCCGCATGAACGGGGTCGCCGGTTTCAGGAGATTGATCTTTACGTCCAGATAGTCGACCTGCTTTTCTCGCTCGACGTCCGATAGACCGCCGTCCGTCGCAATGTCTTCTGTGTCGTCTGCTCGATCGTCAGTCGCTCGTTTCATAGATCAGCCTTCTTGAACCTTTCGTTGAATGTCCTCGACGACCTCGGGGTTCCGAAGCGTGCTCGTGTTCCCGAGTTCGTCACCGTTTGCGATGTCCTCGAGGAGTCGTCGCATGATCTTCCCCGACCGCGTCTTCGGCAACTCGGGGGTGAAGATCACCTTCTCCGGGCGGGCGATCGGTCCGATGGCGTCCTCGACGCCCTGGACGATCCGGTCGCGCATCTCTTCGGTTCCCTCGTAGCCGTCTTCGAGGATCGCGTAGGCGTACACCGCCTCGCCCTTCAGTTCGTGGTCGCCGCCGACGACGGCAGCCTCAGCGACGCCCTCGACGCCGACGATGGCGGATTCGATCTCCATCGTCCCGAGTCGATGTCCGGAGACGTTGAGCACGTCGTCGACCCGACCGAGAACCGTGATGTAGCCGTCGTCGTCGATCTTCGCTCCGTCCTCCGGGAAGTACACCCACTCGTCTGTCTCGGGGTCGGAGTACTCGTCCCAGTACTCGTTGATAAACCGCTCGTCGTTTTTGTACAGGGTCCGGAGCATGCCGGGCCACGGTCGGTTGACCGTCAGGTAGCCCGCACGACCGGCTTCGACCTCCTCGCCGCTCGTGTCGACGATCCGGGCGTCGATGCCGGGCAGCGGCGGTCCCGCAGACCCCGGCTTCATCTTTCCGACCCCCGGCAGCGTCGTGATCATCATCCCGCCGGTTTCCGTCTGCCACCAGGTGTCGACGACGGGGCAGTCCTCGCCGCCGATGTGTTTGTAGTACCACTTCCAGGCGCGGGGGTTGATCGGCTCTCCGACCGTCCCGAG
>JARWGK010000105.1:0-70928 GCA_040409725.1 Natronomonas sp. | reverse complement strand
GGTTCAAATCCCTCCACCGGCTTGGTCGTCGCCACGGAGTTACTTCGACTGGCCTGGGTGGGTGGACGATCGGTGCTATATTTCGAGACGCCGACGAGAGAGGTCCCCGGATCTCAATCGAGTACGGAGGGTCGATATTCCGCGACGGCAAGGCCGATCCCGGCCGCGAGGAGACCCACGGCGGCGGTCGAAATCAGCGCCGATTCGGCCGCGGACACGTCGGGAAGCGAAAGCGGTGTCACGACGGTGGTGACGACGAGTGCGATCACCGACAGGAGCCATCCGACGAACGCCGACAGGTGGACGGGGGGAAACGGCAGCCGATACCGGGCCCAGACGACGCCGGCAGCAACTCCGTAGGGGATACCGAAGACAGCAAGCACCGTTCCTAGCGCGGAGGCGATGGCGAACGGTGTCAGCGTGGCCACGACGAGGAACAAAACGAGGACACAGCCAAAGGCTGTCACAGCCACGAGCGCCTCGGCGTAGGTACGGCCGGTGAGAGCCGTAAAGATTCCAGCGACAACGAGCGCAACGACGCCACACACGACCGCCACGAGGTATGCGATAACGACGAGGCCGGCCGGCGTGATCCCTCCTGCAGATACCACGAGTGACCCGACGACGAGTGCAGTCGGTGTGGTACCACCGAACATGGCGTTCACTCCGACGGCGACCGGTATCGGCTTTTGGGTCTATTGCGCCGCACCCACGACGCCGAACCGCAATTGTACGACTTTCCTTTGACTGATCCCCGTCCTGCGAATATTAGCGGAATATTTATATAGTATGAAGACTAACTTAGTGTTAGTATGAGCGAAAACCAGCAGCGTTTCCGCGAGCAGGACGGCATCGTTCGGCAGTACGATTACGCCGACAGTGCTGTCCTCGTCGCGGACGTCGGAGCGAACGTCGACGGTAGCGTCGACGTCGTCGAGGAGACGGCGATCGTCGTCACCGAAGACGAGCAGTACGAATTCGAGATTCCAGAGGGTGAGGAGGCCAGAGGGACTATGAACAACGGCGTCGTTACTGTCGAGGTATGGGAATGAAGCTCACAGTCAAACCACTGAAACAGAAGGATGCAGGGCGTGGGCTCGCGGCGATCGACCGCGCGGCGATGGCCGAACTCGACCTCGAAAACGGCGATTACATCGTACTCGAGGGCGATTCACGCGCGGTGGCCCGCGTCTGGCCCGGCTACCCCGAGGACGAGGGGAAGGGAATCGTCCGGATCGACGGACAGCTCAGACAGGAAACCGGCGCGGGAATCGAAGACCGCGTGACGATCGAGGCGGCCGACGTGAGCCCGGCGAAGGAGGTGACCGTCGCACTGCCACAGAACCTCCGCATTCGAGGCAACATCGGTCCACACCTGCGTGACAAGCTGAGCGGTCAGGCGATCACGGAGGGCCAGAACGTGCCGTTCTCACTCGGTCTCGGTCCACTTTCCTCGCGGTCGGGACAGCGAATCCCGCTGAAGATCGCAAAAACGGATCCGAGTGGCACCGTCGTCGTCACCGACTCGACGGAGATCACAGTGAGTGAGAAGCCAGCAGAACAGATCACGGAACGCGCCGCAAGCGGTGCGGAGGCCACGCCGTCGATCACCTACGAGGACATCGGTGGTCTCGACGAGGAACTCGAGCAGGTCAGAGAGATGATCGAGTTGCCGATGCGACACCCCGAGCTGTTCCAGCAACTCGGCATCGAACCGCCGAAGGGCGTGTTGCTGCACGGCCCGCCGGGAACCGGCAAGACGATGATGGCAAAAGCCGTCGCAAACGAAATCGACGCCCACTTCACCGATATCTCCGGCCCGGAGATCATGTCGAAGTACTACGGCGAGTCCGAAGAACAGCTTCGGGAGGTCTTCGACGAGGCGAGTGAGAACGCACCGGCGATCGTCTTCATCGACGAAATCGACTCCATCGCACCAAAGCGCGGTGAGACGTCCGGTGACGTCGAACGACGCGTCGTCGCACAGCTCCTCTCGCTCATGGACGGACTCGACGAGCGCGGCGACGTCATCGTCATCGGTGCGACGAACCGCGTCGATGCGCTCGATCCGGCGCTGCGCCGCGGCGGCCGCTTCGACCGAGAGATCGAGATCGGCGTCCCGGACAAGGACGGCCGAAGAGAGATCCTGCAGGTCCACACCCGTGGGATGCCACTCGTCGACGGGATCGACCTCGATCGGTACGCCGAGAACACCCACGGCTTCGTCGGCGCGGACATCGCGAGCCTGACGAAGGAGGCGGCGATGAACGCCCTGCGACGGATTCGACCGGAACTCGACCTCGAAACCGACGAAATCGACGCCGAGACCCTGGAGTCGATGGAGGTCACCGAGGCCGACTTCAAATCCGCTCTGAAAGGAATCACCCCCTCGGCGATGCGTGAGGTGTTCGTCGAGGTGCCGGACACCACCTGGGATCAGGTCGGTGGCCTCGAAAACACCAAGGAGCGACTCCGTGAGACGATCCAGTGGCCGCTTGAGTACCCGGAGGTCTTCGAGACGATGGACGTCGACGCGGCGAAGGGCGTCCTCCTGTACGGTCCGCCGGGAACCGGCAAGACCCTGATGGCGAAAGCCGTCGCAAACGAGGCGAAGTCCAACTTCATCTCGATCAAGGGTCCCGAACTGCTCAACAAGTACGTCGGCGAATCCGAGAAAGGCGTCCGAGAGGTCTTCGAGAAGGCGCGGGCAAACGCCCCGACGGTCGTCTTCTTCGACGAGATCGACTCCATCGCCGGCGAGCGGGGACAGCGGATGGGCGACTCCGGCGTCGGTGAACGCGTCGTCTCACAGCTGTTGACCGAACTCGACGGACTGGAGGAACTCGAGGACGTGGTCGTGGTCGCCACGACCAACCGACCGGACCTGATCGATACGGCGCTTCTGCGCCCCGGTCGACTCGACAGACACGTCCACGTGCCCGTGCCCGACGAGGACGCCCGCCGGGCGATCCTCGAGGTCCACACCCGCAACAAGCCACTCGCCGACGACATCGATCTCGACGAACTCGCCGCCCGCACCGACGGCTACGTCGGCGCCGACCTGGAGGCACTGGCACGCGAAGCCTCGATGGCTGCCACCCGGGAGTTCATCAACAGCGTCGACCCCGAGGAGGCAAAACAGAGCGTTGGCAACGTCCGGATCACCCGAAAGCACTTCGAGACCGCTCTCGAGGAGGTCGGAGCGAGCGTCGACGACGAAACGAGAGAGCGCTACGAGGAACTCGAAGAGGAGTTCGAACCCAGCGGCGGGACGAACGAACCCGAGGTCAGCCGAACGTTCCAGTAAGCGATCGCCCGTCGTCGAATCGCCTCCATTTTATCGAACGTAATCGATTGCTTCCGACAGCAGCCCATTTTCGGTGTTTGAATATCGATAACTTTCGTTTAATATATCGATCGACCGCTGTCTATATCGAGTATTCATCCCCTGAAAAGTCCGTTTAGGCCCTTTGGCACCAGACATATACGTCCGAGTCGCGTATATAATATCGATGACAACAGTCTACGACCGTCCGGACGAACCACCGGCAAAAAAGGCCACGTTTATCTGTTCGGCCTGCGGTCACGAGTCGCCGGTCGACGGTGACTGGGACGTCGACACGCGGGCGGACGTCGACGGCGGAACGCGGACGATTGCGTGTCCGGAGTGTGGCCACACGATCGTCGAACAGCCCAGATTTTCGCTGCTCGCCTGAGAAATCCCGGAATCGATTCCCTCTCACCGCGGCGTCGGTTTGCTGATTCCCGCATCGGTGACGACCGTCTCGATGAGATGCGTCGGCGTGGCGTCGTATGCGGGATTGCCGACGGCGAAGCCCTCTGCCGGTTCGCGGATCACCTCACTCGGTGACCGAAAGTCGTTCTCGAAGACGAATCCGCCGTCGATGCGCTTCGATTCCGCTCCGACGACGGTAACGGGAACGGCGACCTCGGCTGCGGTCGCTGCGATCGGGAACGTTCCGACGCGATTGTACAGCGTTCCGTCGACGATACAGTCCATCCCGACGACGACCCGGTCGCAGTCGTCGAGATAGTGTCCGGCAGCACCGTCGACGATCAGCGTCGCCTCGACCCGATCGATGGCAGACAGAGCGCGGGCGGCCTTCCGTCCGATGTACCGGGGGCGGGCCTCGGTGACGTACACGTCGAGATGTGCGCCGTTCGCTGCGGCCGCCTCGATTGCCTCCAGCACCGTCGAGGAGTAATCGTGGGTGAGAATCGTCGATCCGTCCTCAAGGAACTCGGCGGCGTTCGCCGCGGCGGCGGCCTTCGCCGTCTCGACGGCCTCGATCACGTCGTCGATCGCAGCCGCCAGTTCGGTCTGCAGGTCGGCGACAGTGTCGGCCGACGTGGCGGCGATGCGGTCGACGATCTCCGTCTGTGTGGTGTACAGCGACGCGTGAGAGGGCTGTGCGCGGCGGAGCGCGTTGCTGTTTCGCTTCAGAGACCGCCGAAACTCCTCCCGACTCGCAAACTCCCGGTCACACAGCTCCCGGAGTGCCTCGGCGGCTTTGATCGCCACGACCGAGGAGGAGTGTGTCTGCATCTCGCGGATCTGGTCTGCGGTCTCGTCGATCATACGCCCGTGTCCGGCGGCGTCGGCTTATGCCCTTCGGGCGCCGTCTGTCGTCGTCACGAACCGCCCGTTTCCGGTGAGCGACGACGCTTTTGTCATCGACCGCATAAGGAGGGTATGGTTGGCGTTTCGTATCACTGCCCCCGCTGTGGAGCTATCGCAGAACTCGAACGAGACGCGTACTTAAACGACAAATGCGTGACGCCGAATCCGCTCGATGGCTGGGAGTACGCGGACGCACACGACAGAAACGACGAGGGCGCCCCGTACGACCACGCCGACGGAGTCGTCATCGTCTGTGGGGCAACCGAAACCGACGGCGAGGGGTGTGGGCGGCCGTACTATCTCAGCTTCGTCAGGTTCGAGGAGGGACGAGAACAGGACCCTGCCGTGGCACTCGAAGACGTCCGCTTCGATTTCCTGGGTTAATCGAGCCGTTCTGCAGCGTCGTTTTCGAGCAGCACCGAGGCGTTCGGTTCCGGAAGCGAAACCACGTCCTCCCGGCTGAGCTGATAATCCCGGTTGTCGGTACCGACGATCTCGCCGACATCGGCCGTGATCCGAACGGTCGTTCGCGGGTCGGCCTCGGCGGATGCGGGGTGTGATCCCGCGGTCGCATCTCGACCGGCGTCGGCCGAATCGCGACCGGAGGCCGCCGAGGGGGACGCCGTGGCTTCCCGGGGTCGCTCCGCCGGTTCCTCGCCGCCGTTCGTCCGTGGGGTACCGTCCGTCTGATCGGACTCTTCCGAAGTCCCCATCAGATCGGCGGCACTCAGTTCCGTCGGTGTCTCCGTCTCCTGAGTCGTCGCCTCGTCGAGCGATTCCTCCGGGGTGGCGAGGCCATCGGGTCGGTGCTCGTCGGCCGGTTCGGGGTCCGGCGGCTCCGGTTCGGGGCTCCCCTCGACGGTGTCCGCTCCGGACGCCGGTGCCGTCCGGTCGGAGGAGTCGGCCGTTACAGGCGAGGACGGCGACTCCGACCGGTGATCCGCGGCAGGGTCGCTCTGTCGCTCCGTATCGGGCGCCGACTCGCCGTCCTCGACGGTGCAGGACACGGACGGCGATTCGCCGTCGACGATGCCGAACACCGTTTCGCGGTTGCTCTCGATCCGGTCGACGAGATCCTCGAAGAGCGCCTGCTCCTCGGCGGTGAGCCCGTCGTCGTCGACCGGCATACCGGCTGCTGCGATCGACGCCTTCTTGACGATCTTTCCGACCCGTCGCTCGTAGATGGCCTCGACCGTGTTTTCGGCCGTCTCGATGTCGTCCGTCAGTCGGCGGACCTCGGGCGAGGAGAAGGGATCGTCCGCGGTCTCGACGACCGACGCACGGCGATCGCGCATCTCTTCGATGAAGCGACCGACCTCGTCGTAAAACGACGGGCGCAGGTGCTGGAGGTCGCTGGATTGTCGCTCGCCGGCCTGTACGGACTGTAGTTCCTCGAGATGCATGGTTACTCCGCTGCTTTCCTCGCGTGTCCTCGTGTCATGGCGAAGATGCCGATGTACTCTGGCACTGAATGGACCGTCTCCGAGAGACTAAAGCTTTCCCCACACAGTTCTACCGTGACCGACTCCGTCACGTCGATCAGGATCTCACTCCTTTTGAACGTCTCCGGGACGGCGTCGACGAGGGGGTCGAACGCCGCCAGATCGTCGGGATCGATCCGTCGAACGGCGAGACCGCTGCCTCCATGGAGGCTGCCCGGAAGACGGATGAGACGGTTGATGTCGGTCGTTACCGGTTCGTCGATCGGTGCCGACTCCGCCTCGAGTGTCTCCTCGAACAGCCGCTGTGCGATGCTGTACACCGCCGGATGCACGTCGATGTTGCCGGCGGCGATCGCCTCTCGATTCTCTCGGGCGACACGGAGGATCGCCTCGGCTTTGCCCGTTCCGATCCCGTCGAACTCGCGTAGTCGCTCTACGGCGGCGTCTTCGTCGGCGAGGAGGTCGCCACAGAACGCATCGAGGCGGTCGCGGGTTCGACCGGCCCACCCGCCTGCCGGTAGCTCCCGACGCTGTGCGGGCGAGGATCGCCCGGCCGCCCCGGAGACGGTCTCCGTTTCGACCACGTCCTCAAAGGTCACGCCGTCGCCGAGGAGGTAATCGACGATCTCACGGCGTTCACTCCGGCCGAGATCCTGCACGTCCGAGCGGCGAACGTGGACGTGGTAGCCCCGGCCACCCGAGAAGACGACCGTCGGCTCGGTGAAGCCGAAATCTGTCTTAAGGAGATCGAGGAGCCGAAGCAGGGCGTCCTTACAGCTCGAGAGCATCTCCGCGTAGCTGTCCGTCTCGGGGTCGACGTCGGGTAGGTGGTCGGCATCGAGATCGAAAACGAGATCCGAGCCGCGCCACCCTTTCTCCGACATCGTGTCCGCGTCGGGGCGGTCGTACCGACCCGCCGAGAAGTAGACGTGGCGAGGACGTTCACCGGCGAGAAACTCCTCGAGTCCACCGCCACCGACCAGATCGATGTAGCCGCTGTGACGCACCATCGTCGTGGTTCCGCCGCTCCAGGTGATGTACCCCCACTCGCGTTCGTCCGCCGCCGGCGGCGGCGACAGCTCCGTCTGTCGGTAGTGGTCGCCAAACCGACCCTTCAGGTACTCACGGGTGCGACCATCCATACCGTCGCTTCACGCCCGGGAACCTAAGGGTTGCTGTCCCGCAGACGAACTAGCCACCGCGAACCAGTCGGGAGAGACGGGTCGCGAGGCCGGCGTCACCGAGTCGGAGATAGTAGGCGTCGCCGTTGTCCTCGTAGTAGCCCTCGATGTGTCGTTCGACGTTGAATCCGAGGTGTTTGTAGAACTCGATCGCCGCCTCGTTGGTCGCCCTGGCGTGGCAGGTGACCGAGTCGTGGTCCTCGGCGACGGCGGCGACCAGTTGACCGCCCAGTCCCTCGCCCCGATGCTCCGGATCGACCGCCAGAAACAGGATGTAGCCGTCGCGTCGCGTCGCAGCGAAGCCGACGAGTCGGTCCGTCTCCCCCGACTGGACGAGCGCGTACACCGTCGAACGACGATACGCGTCGGTGAAGAATCCACGGCGCTGCTTCAGGACGTTCTCGTTGCGGTGGATCTGCTCTTTGAGCCGCCAGGCGTCGTCGATGTACGTCTCGGCCCCCGGGTCGACCACACGCAGGTCGATAGTGACACTCACTACCATGAATTAGGAGACGGCGGAATATAACTCCACCGCCACGGAACGGCGCTCCCGGCAACTGTCTCTGCCACCGGGACGGCAAAGCGTTTTGTCGACCGCCCGTCACCGCTTCGGTGTGAGACACACCCCAGGATGACACCGTACGAACTCCGCCGCCACACGGCCGACATCGCCGTCTTCGCGACCGGCGAGGATCTCGGGGCGACGTTTGCGTCCGTCGCCGATGGCCTCACGGCGGCTCACTACGAACCCGAGACCACGGCCGGTGAGCGCTTCGAGCTGTCGGTCGAGGCCAGCGGACTCGAGGCGCTGCTGTTCGATTACCTCGACGAACTCATCTATCAACGCGACGTTCGGGCGGTGCTTCCGGCGGAACATCGCGTGACCGTCGACCGGGAGCGGCTATCGCTGGAGGCCTCGGCCCGCGGTGTTCCGCTCTCCTCGATCGATGCCCGGGAGATCAAGGCGGTGACCTACTCCGAGATGAGACTCGAGGAGACAGAGGATGGGTGGGAGGCGTACGTCGTATTCGACGTGTGACCGAAGGGTTGTGACGGATCAGCTTCCGGTCGCGGAGCGGGCCCCGCAGGCATCACACTGCAGCAGTTCGGCACCGTTTTCGCGTTCGATGCTCGTATCGGGGAGGCCACACTCCTCACAGAGCACGTACACCTCGACGTACGTTTCGAGGGCGCTCTGTACGCGATCCTGTTTGAACGATCCGGTGAGCCGCAGCCGCCCCCGTTCGTCGATGTTCGCCGCGGTGCCGAGTTCGTTCTGGAAGTACCGCATCACGTGACGCTCGCTCCGGTCGAGTCTGTCGAGCGTCGACTGGAAGTTCTCGTAGACGGTTACGTTGCCCTCCTGTCGGATGTCCGCGTCGGGGAGTGAGAACCGATCGCTCGACCGCTCGATGTCCGGCGTCGCTTCGAGTGCTCGATCGAGATGATCCTCGTAGCTCATACCACAGAGTTCGATAGGAGATAAAAAAATCTTCAGCCAATCCCGCCAGTATCGCCCGACAATCCGTCGATCGAACGGCAAGAATCCTCGGTAACAGGCCTCCCATTCCGCCGCACAGCCCCCAAGATCCGTGGTAACGGCTATCAGGATAGTTCTATATGCCCCGAGTTGCTACGAAAAGGTGATCATGAAGAAGCAGGAGCTTATTCATCTCCACGGCCTGCTCGCAGAGGTATCCAATCACTACGAGGCAGCCACAGGCTGCGACGTCGATCACACCGAGTACGCGGAACTCGGCGTTCGACCAACGTCGATCCACAAATCGAAGACGGACCACAAGGTCGCCGTCTTCGCGCTTGCGAATGGATTGACCGAAGAAATGGAACGCGAGACCGAAGCCCCCGTTTCGGCCACCGCGGACTGAGCGTAGTCAAACGCCGTTTTCCGGACGAACAACGCCGTCAGTACCAACTGCGTCACTCGTCGATCAGTTCTTCGAACTCCGGGAGAATCTCCTCGTCGTCCGTCGAGACGTCGTCGTACTTCGCGGTTTGCTCCTCGGTCGTGGTGTCGGCCGACTCCGATTGAGACGACTCCGCCGTTTCGGTCGTGTCGTCCGTTTCCTCGTCGGTCTCTGCCTCCGCCACCTCGATTACCTCCAGAGGGATGTTCTCGAGTCGTTGGCCGATTTCTTTACGCGCGATTCGGGCCGCGTGTTCGTCACGCTCGACGTTGAAGACGGTCATCTCCAGTTCGAGGGCGACGAGACCCTCGTCTGCGGCGATGAACGCCGGGTCGTGTTCCCCCTCGCAGTGTGGACACGCCCGGGACCCCATGTCGATTTCGACGTAGTTCAGGTCCGGATTCAGCATCTCCCCCGTTTTCGAGATTGCGATTCGAACCGCCTCGTCGGCCGTTTCGACGTCGTAGACCGGCACGGCGGCTTCGACGACCACTCGACAATCCATACCGTGGTATACCGTCCCCATGAACAAGAAGTTTCGGCCGAGCGGTCTCGAAACAGCAAAACGGTTCGGTCACGACGTACGGACATGCACGAAGGGACGCTGCCGGTCGGGGAGTTAGACGGTGCCTTCGATCTACAGTCGACCGTCGAAAGCGGACAGTCCTACCTCTGGCGGCGCGAGGACGGCCGAAGCTACGACTCGCTGTATCGCCACGGCGGCGACGCGTGGTACTATACCGTCCTCCCGGCGACGGAGACGGAGACGAACGAACCGGAGTTGATCAGGGTGAGACAACGCGACGGCCGACTCGCGTGGTCCGCAACGACGGCAGAGGCACCACGACACCTCACCCGCCTGCTGCGTCTCGACGACGACCTCGATTCGATCCTCGGTTCGACGCCCGACGACCCGCTTTTGCGGCGGGCCTACGACACCTTCGACGGAATGCGTCTCGTCCGCGACCCACCGTTTGGGAGCCTCATCTCGTTTATCTGCTCGACACAGATGCGGGTCGCCCGCATCCACGGAATGCAGCGACGACTCGCCGAGGAGTTCGGAGACGAACTGCGCGTCGACGGACAGACCTATCACGCCTACCCGACGCCGTCACAGTTGGCCGCCGGGACGGAATCGCGTCTGCGAGAGCTGTCACTTGGGTACCGCGCCCCGTACGTCAAACGAACAGCAGAGATGATCGCGGAAGGGGTCGCAGATCCAAACGACGCACGGGACCACGACTACGAGGACGCCCGCGAGCACCTCACGCAGTTCGTCGGCGTCGGCGATAAGGTCGCCGACTGCGTGCTGTTGTTTTCCTTGGGGTATCTGCAGGCGGTCCCGCTCGATACGTGGATTCAGACCGCGATCGGCGAGTACTACCCCGACTGCGAACGGGGCAACTACGCCGAAACCTCCCGGGCGATCCGCGAGCAGTTCGGCGGCGAGTACGCCGGGTACGCACAGACCTACGTCTTTTATTATCTCCGTGCCGGCGGCGAGGACATCGAGATGTAAGTGTCCTGGGACTGCGAGGATATTTTTGTGTCCCGGCAGCAACAGTAGGTATGACCGACGATCGAACCCGAGCCCACGTCTTCGTTTCGGGGAAGGTACAGGGCGTGTACTTCAGGGCGACGACCAGAGACGCCGCCCGCGAGCGGGGCGTCGACGGCTGGGTCAGAAATCTCTCGGATGGCCGCGTCGAGGCCGTCTTCGAAGGCGAGGAGTCGGCCGTCACGGAGATGATCGAATTTTGCCACGAGGGGCCACCGCGGGCCCGCGTCGACGACGTCGAGGTCGACTACGAACCACACGACGGCATCGACGGATTCGACGTCCGGTGGTGAGTATGATCACGAGCAACGAAATGGCGGTCGTCGACGCGAACGCGGCGGCACTCGGCGTTCCTCGCAAACAGCTGATGGAATCCTCCGGCAACGCCATCGCGCGTGTCGTTCGGGACGTCGCCGCCCCCGACGCCGAAATCGCGATCGTCTGTGGACGCGGAAACAACGGCGGCGACGGGTTCGTCGCCGCGCGATTTCTCGAGGGTGTCCGGACCTACCTGCTCGGACGCCCGGAGTCGATCAACACGACGATCGCCGCAGAGAACTTCGAGGCACTACGGCAGGCGGGTGAGAGCATCGAGGTGGTCCGGGACACCGCCGACTTCGCTTTCGGTGACCCGGACGTCGTCGTCGATGCGATGCTCGGCACCGGCGTCACCGGTGGCCTTCGGGAACCCGAGGCGACTGTCGCAGAGCGAATCGACGAGACGGACGCGACGGTCGTCGCCGTCGACGTTCCGTCGGGCATCGACGCCGACACCGGCGAGGCCACGGGCATCGCCGTCGACGCAGACCACGTCGTCACCTTCCACGACACGAAGCCGGGGCTCACGTCGCTCGACGCCGAGGTGACCGTCGCGGACATCGGAATCCCGACGGCAGCAGAGCGGTTCGTCGAACGGGGCGACCTGTTGCGCCTCGAAACACCCGGCGACGCACACAAGGGTGATTTCGGCCGCGTCCTCGTCGTCGGCGGCGGTCCCTACACCGGCGCACCGGCGTTGACCGGACGGGCAGCCCTCAGGGCGGGCGGCGATCTGGCGTACGTCGCCTGTCCGCGATCCATCGCCGACAGCGTCGCCGGATACGACGAAAATCTGATCGTCCGGCCGTTTGCGGGAGAACGGCTGCGAAGCACCAACGTCGAGGCCGTGCTTTCGGCCGCAAAAGCGACGGATACGGCCGTCGTCGGCCCGGGACTCGGCGACGAGGGCGCGACGCTCCGGGCCGTCGTCGAATTTCTGGAAGCATACGACGGGACCGTCGTCGTCGACGCCGACGCCCTTTCGGTCGTTGCGGAGGCCGACACCGAGGCAACCCTCGTCTGTACGCCCCACGCCGGTGAGTTTCCGGCGCTCGTCCCACCCGGTGTCGACGTCTCGATCGACGGAACCCGCCCGGAGGACCGGATCGATACCGTCGAAACCGTCGCGGAGGCGCTCGACGCGACGATTCTCCTCAAGGGTCCGACGGACGTGATCTCCAACGGCGATCGCACGCGTCTGAACCACACCGGCAACCCGGGGATGACCGTCGGCGGAACCGGTGACGTCCTCGCCGGGACGGTGGCCGCACTCGCCGCCCGCCTCGATCCGATTCACGCGGCCGGTGTCGGGGCCTACGCGACCGGTCGCGCCGGCGATTCGATCGTGGCGGAGACCGGATCGCGAGGGCTGTTGGCCACGGATCTCCTCGAAGCGCTGCCTGAGGCGTTGACGTTCGACTGACCGGCAGGCGGTGGATACTTCGCCGTCGCCGCCACAGGTGATCGTATGACCGACGACGAGTTGACACACGTGACAGCGGAGGGCGAGGCACAGATGGTCGACGTCGGCGACAAACCCGACACCGAACGGGAGGCCGTCGCCCGCGGAACGATCCGACTTCAGGAATCGACGATCGAATCGATTCGAGACGACGGCGTCGAGAAGGGAGACGTCCTCGCCGTTGCCCGCGTCGGTGCGATTCAGGCGGTGAAACACACCTGGGAGACGATCCCGATGTGTCACCAGATCCCGATCACGAACGTCGACACCCACTTCGACTTGGGTGAGAAGGCAATCGAACTCACGGTGACCGTCGGAACGACCGGCAAAACCGGCTGTGAGATGGAGGCACTCGAGGGTGTGACGACCGGCCTGAACGTCGTCTGGGACATGGTCAAGGCCGCCGAAAAGGACGCCGACGGGGGGTATCCGGACACGGGGATCGGCGACGTCAAGGTGGTCTCGAAGGAAAAGCGGCCGATCGAGTGAGCCGAGGGGTGACTGGGGGAGACGGTCGGCTCAGGCTTCCGGCATCGACAGTTCGCCGGCCTTCGATCGAGCCTGTTCGACGATCGCCGGCCGGGCCTCGAAGTCGACGATAACCTCCTCGCCGTAGTCGACGTCCTCCACGTGACCGTGGTCGTGGATCCAGGAGACGACGCTCATCGCGTCGTCGGTCATCGGCAGGACGAGACGCTCCCGCCGCCAGTCCGGGAGTTCGTCGTCGATCCGACTCCGGAGTTCGTCGATCCCGATCCCCTCCGTGGCACTGACGGCGACCGGGTTCGGCGCGAGGCCGGAGAGTGCCGCCTGCGTTTCGGCCAACTCCTCGTCGTCGACCAGATCGATCTTGTTCAACACGGTGACGATCGGTGCCTCGTTGCGCTCATAGAGGGTGTCGTGACACGTCACGAGTTTCTCGCGAATCTCCTCGATCGGATCGGAGACGTCGACGACGAGCAACACCAGGTCGGCGCGATACACCTCCGACAGCGTCGATTTGAACGATTCGACGAGCCAGTGGGGGAGATTCGAGACGAATCCGACGGTGTCGGTCACGAGAACGTCCCGGCGGTCCATCTCCGCGCGACGCGTCGTCGTTCCGAGCGTGGTGAAGAGCCGATCTTCGGATTCCGCGGTCGCATCCAGATCGGGGTGGAGTCCCTCGTTTTCGTCGACCTCGACGTCGGTTGCGAGTTGGCGGAGCAGCGTCGATTTGCCGGCGTTCGTGTAGCCAGCCAGTGCGACCAGATCGAAGCCCGACTCCCGGCGCTGTTGTCTCCGGTGTGCTTCGGTCTGTTCGATCGCCTCGAGTTCGTCCCGGATCCGGCTGATGCGGGCCTTGATGTCCCGCTCGCGTGACTCGTCGTACTCTCCGAGTCCCATGAATCCGGGGCGCTCGTCGCGCTTGGCGAGGGAGGCCTTCGTTTCGGCGCGTGGCAACTCATAGCGCAACTCGGCCAACTCGACCTGTAATTGGGCCTTCTTCGTCTGTGCGCGCTGGCCGAATATCTCGAGGATGAGGCGGAATCGATCCATCACCTCGACGTCTTCGGGAAGCTTGTTGCCGAGGTTGAACGTCTGATACGGTCCGAGGCGGTTGTCGAAGATGACCGTGGTCGCCCCGGTTTCGACGACGAGTGCAGCCAACTCCTCGACCTTTCCTTCCCCCAGACACAGCGCTGGATCCTCGGTCCGGGTCTGTGTCACCTCGCCCACGACGGTGTAGCCGGCGGCGGCCGCTAGTTCGCGGATCTCCTCGGTGTCGGCACTCCCCGAATCGACCCGCTTTGCCACGACCACCGGTCCGTTCGTATCCGTCACTCGCCCGAGGGTATGCGACGACGATATTTAACCCTCAGGTAGCCAAGGAGTCACCGCGTCCCGATCTCGTCTTCGTCCTTGACGACCCGCGTTTCGGCCTCTCCGGAGGAGTGTTCGTTGACGAGGTCGTAGAAGTCGTTCTGGAGGCCGGCCGGGAACCGCAGGACGCCGACCCAAGAGCCGTCGGACTGCCACTCCTCGCTTTCGAGGTCGCCGAACTCCCGGACCTGTGCCTGTGCGCTGCCGGCGTACTCCGCGGGGAACTGCACCGCCATCACGACCTCGTCGAAGCGGATGGGGATGACGGGACGAAGGGCATCGAGGGCGTCGTCGATCTGGCTGTCGACCGGCTCCATCGGATCGACGCTGAACCCTGCCTCCTCGAGTGCGCGTTCGATCCGATCCGGTGGATGTGGCGCGTCGTCCATCTGGGGGTTGACCGCGTTGCGGGTGATCTTCGTCACGAGTTGGTTGTGCTTCTGTTGTTTCATCTCGCGGCGCTGTTCGGCGGTGATCTGGATCTCACCGCGTTTGATCACCTCCGGAATGATCGCCAGCGGATCCGTCGTCTCGAAAACCTCCTCGAGTGCGTCCTCGGGCGGACGATCGCCGCGTGAGGCGTCTTCGAAAACGTCCTCGGCAGCGATCACGTCCTCGAGGTCGCCGTCGAACTCGCCGCGTTTGATCGCCAAGGCGGCGTCGGGGTCGACGAGCACCTCGAATCGCTGGCCGTGTGATTCGAGGCGGGCGGTTACGGCATCTTCGAGTGATATCATACCACCGGGTACGGACGGGGGTGGCAAAAAGTGTCGTGCCTCGGCGACGGGGCGTTACTCCTCGTCGTCCTCGGCGAGGAGTCCGTGTTCTGCGAGGTAGGACTCGGTCTCCGAATCGGAGAGTTCGGTGAACATCTGATCGTCGACGTCGATCGTCGCGAGGCCGATGCCTTCGGGGGACAGTTCGTCGTCGTTGACCGACGCGAGCGCCTCCAGGGCGAGGCCGATGCCGCCGGCCAAATCCATCTCTGGGTTGTAGTGTTCCTCGAGGTAGTCTTCGATTTCGCCGCGGTCGGCACCGACGGCCAGCGCCTGCCACTCGTAGGGCGTTCCCGAGGGGTCCGTCTCGTAGAGACGGGGTTCGCCGTCCTCGATGCCCCCGATGATGAGGGCAACGCCGAACGGGCGAGCGCCGCCGACCTGCGTGTACTGCTGGATGTGGTCGGTGACCGACTTCGTCAGCGTCTCGACGCCGATCGGTTCGCCGTACCGGAGTTCGTTCACCTGCGCTTCCCGGCGGGCGAAGTCGATCAGCTGTCGGGCGTCGGCCACGTGGCCGGCGCTTGCGATGCCGATGTGATCGTCGGCCTTGTGGATCTTCTCGACCGACGTCCGCTCCATGAGCGGGGAGCGGATTCGTTTGTCGACGGCGAAGACGACCCCGTCGGCCGTTCGAACGCCGATGGATGCTGTGCCTCGTTTGACCGCCTCACGCGCGTACTCGACCTGGTACAGCCGTCCGTCCGGGGAAAAGATCGTGATACCCCGGTCGTAGGCCTGCTGCTGTGATTGTCCTTGCATATTCAGTTGTCGCGGATATCGAGTGCGGTCGCGCCAACGTACCCACCGGAAAGACGCACATCGTAGCGGTCGTTCCGTCCCATTGCGGGCCGGTTGGCGGCGTCGAACGCGACGTTTCTCTCGTCTAAACGTTCCCGTGGACGCCGTATATACTTTTCCTCACAGGCCCGGACTGTCCCGCTTACACCCCGGATTACGACGCCGACCTCCTCGCCGTCGATCTCGTCGATCGTCGCAATCGCGGCCCGCAGTCGGTCCTCTTGGCCGCGATGTGCGCGGACGATCGCCGTCGTGATCCCTTCGGCGTGTTCGAATCCGAGAACGGTCCCGTCGATGGCCGCACTGCCGGCGTCGCCGAGCAAATTCCCCGCGGCGTACCACACCGCACGCTGAAACGACCGCCGCGTGATCTCTGCCTCCGGCCAGGTCTCGATCTCGACGGCCAGATACCGCCAGCGCGGTCGGAGATACTTCGGCAGGTGTTTCATACACGCCTCCCGCCGTTCGGCAGCGGCTTCATCGTTCCTCCCTCTCGATCTCGACGCCGGGTTCGGGGACGGCATCCGAACCACGGTGCCGGTTCCGCTCGGCTATCGACTTCCAGGCGCGGAGGCCGGCCTCGATCGTCTCCGGATCGAACCCGATTGCTTCCCCGACGGCGATCAGTTCCCGCGGTGCCCGCAGTTCGAGGTGAGAGCGTGCGCCAGCGGTCACCACGTAGGGCGTGTCGTATGCGTCGACGATCTCACGAAGCTTTCGAAGGTCGGCGATCGTCTGGACGCGGGACCCACCCTCCTCGCGCAACACCGAGGAGAGGTCGAATTCGAGGTGGACGCTGTGTTCCGTGGCCGCCTTCGCGAGGACGTGGTTGATGTCGCCGCCGTCCATCGGGTGTGAGAGCACGTCCACCTGCGGTTGCTCGACCGCAAATCGGTTCAGTTCGCCGCCGTGGACACAGACGATCGTTCGCTTGCTGCGGTAGTTACCGATCAATCCCCGTGCCCGGCTTGGATCGTCACACCTGATCTCGATGCCCTCGACGACGTCGATTCCGTAGGCGTCGGCGATCGCTTCGGCGTCGTAGTCGGCCGCCTCGTCGCCGTGATTCCGGACGACGATCCCGTCGAACCCGTAGTCTGCAGCGGTCGCTGCGTGTCGGGCGACGGTTGCTCTGCCGTCCGGATACGCGTAGACGCCGTCGTACACGGACTACCCTGCAACGCCGTCGCTTGTGTGTGTTGTGATCCGCGCGTGGACCGCGTCACCGACGCGACGGAGCGTGCAGCAGCCGGATTCGACCGGCGACGCCACCGATGAGGAATCCGGCGAAGTGTGCCACGAGTGCGACCCCCGGGGCGGCCGTGGCGAGCGTCAACGCGGCGCCAAGTCCGACGACGACGAGCAACCGGCCGCGGCGGCCAAAGGGTACCCACGACAGGGCGGCGTCCGTCGCCCGGTTGCCGATCAGGAGGTAGCCGAACAACCCGAAGATCGCCCCGCTGGCACCGAGTACCGCCGTCGGTCCGAGTGGTGCGGTGAGAAGCACCTGTATCGCCCCGGCAAGAGAACCCGAGGTCACGAAGAAGGCGTGGAACCGCACCGGCGTCGAGAGGTGTGCGACGATCGGTCCGACGACGAGGAGTGCGATCGCATTCGTCGCGAGATGCAGGAGTGAACTGTGTGCGTAGACGCTGAGAACCAGCGTCCAAGGACGATCCAAAAGCGGGAGGGCGAGTGCAAACAGCTCGGTTCCGAGTCCCAGAAATCCAGCGGCTGTCTGTAGCAGGTAGGTCAGACAGATCGCTCCGAGGGTGACGGGTGTCGGACGGCGGAACACAGCCGAAGGGTAACCGAGGGAGCTTATAAACGATGTCGGTGACCGACGAGGTAGCCGTCCCGAAAGCGATCAGTACACGAGTTCGTCCGTGTAGGAATCGAGGAGGAGGACGACCGCACACCCGAGAAACGCCGGAATTGCGACGAGCGCAGCGGTCGACGGCGAGAGGCCACCGGCGTCGGCGGCGACGCGTTCCACCGGAAGCCGGAGTGAGCCGATCATGAGACTGAGGAGGAAAACGAGCGTCGCGTCCCGGTGTCGTCTCAGCGCCGATCGAACGAGATACGCAAACGAAAACAGCCCGACGACGGCGCCGGCGAGGAAGGCAAAAAGCGGGCCGAGTGCCGGTTCAAGCGCCGATGGATCCCCGGTGAGGGCGCCCGAAACGACGGCTCGTGGAAGGCCACTGATAAACTCGTATTGGCCGAACAACAGGAGCAGGAAGGCACCCGAGATTCCCGGAAGCACCATCGCCGAGATGACGACCGCGCCGACGAGAAACAACACCGCCGACGTGGGTTGGGCCCCGCCGCCGGAGGCGGTGAATCCGGTGACGAAAAACGCCGTTCCGAAGCCGACGACGCCGACGGCGAGGCGCCGAACCGTCCCGACGACGACGGACCGGGACAACACGAATCCGGAGGCGGCGATGAGGCCGAAAAAGAAGGCGTAGGTCGGAACCGGAGCGGTCGTGACGGCGACGTTCGCCGTGGTGGCGACTGTCCCAGCAGCCGAGACGATCCCGACGCCCAGTAGCAACAAAAATGGAAGATCCATCGCGACGAGCTCCTCGGCAAGCACGCGCCGCCCGTTGGTCGTTCGGATCTTCCCGACATCGAAGAGGATTCGCGGATCGACGGCGGTGAGTGCCGTTATCAGTCGATCGTAGATCCCGACGATGAGTGCGATCGTACCGCCGGAAACGCCGGGGACGGCGTCGGCGATTCCCATACACGCGCCTTTCAGGAAGACGACGACCCAGCCGCGGATTCCGGTCGCGTCGGTGGGGCTCACGCCTCGTCGACTGCCGCGGTGTGACCGGACGAACGGGCGGTCATTCCTCTTGTTCGGGCTGTTGCAGCGGTTCGGCGAACTCCTCCATGTCGACTTCGATCGACTCCTCGTCCTCACCGAGCACCTTCGCTTCGCTCACCTCGACCTCCGCCGTGAGTTCGATCGGGCCCGCCTCCTCGTCGATGTCGAAGCCGCCTTCGATCCGGTAGTCGCCGGTCGCGCGGACGTCGACGTCGGTGTAGCCGGCCTCGGTTCCGAACTCGTCGTAGCCGGTCGTCGAGTACGGCACCCGGAGTTCGAAGTTGCCGTCCTCGTCGGCCTGTGCGTACTGGACGTACTCGAAGGTCTCACCCGTCGCGCCGATCTCCATTTCGACTACCGCCCGGACCTCGTTTTCGGGCACGGCGTTTTCACCCTCGATTGTCGCACCCTCGACGCGCTCGAAGGTCTTGACCCACGACTCCTGTTCGTCCGCCTGGCCGGTTGCGAGGTTGAACGGCGACGGCCCCGTCGTCTCGCTGCCGTGGACGAGACGGAACTGCTCGAGGGCCTCGACGCGTTCGCCGGGGAATCCGAGGAGTCCACCGTGGATCGCGTTCGGATCGTCCTCGGCGGCCTCACGGGCCTCCTCGACGGTGTCGAACTCCTCGATCAGCTGTCCCTCTGGTGGAACGGCGAATCCGAACTGATCCTCGACGCCGAAGCGTGCGACGAACGGTGCGGGATCGACCGCACTGCCGTGGTGTTGGTACAGCCGGACGCGCATGCTCTCGTAGGACCGCTGTGAGTGGATGCCGTAGATCGGCTGTGCCGTCTGTGGGTCCCGAACGGTCACGCCGAGGTCTCCGCTTTCGACATCGTGTCGGGCCTCCCACGCCGTCGGCGCGGTGTACTTCTGGGTGCCGGCGTAGCCGAGTTCGCGGTCGACCATCACGTACTGGACGCCGGAGCCGTCGCCGCTGTCTTCTTCGAGGATTTCGAGTGACTCTTCCTCGTCGTCGGCGAGCAGGAAGTCGGCGGACTCCTCTGCGTGTCGCTGGAACGGGTTCGCAACCGGGATCCGCTCGCCGGTCACGGTGATCCAGTGGCCGTAATCCCACCACGCGAGGACGCCGTATTCGCCCTCCTGATAGTCGAAGTCGTCTGTGACAGGGTACGCGCCGTTGTACTCCAGCCGCGGGTCGTCACCGGTCCCGTAGGCACCGACCTCGGGTGTGTCCTCCGAGAGCCACTCGAGGCTGTCCTCCCACTGCTGGTACTCGCCTGGGTTTGCCGCCTGATCGGCGGCAGCGACAGGACCGCCGGTGAGAATGACCGGCCCGACGATCACGAAGAGGATGGCGATGACGATGAGGAACTGATACGGCTTGACGTTCAACACGTTCTGTCTGACGGCCTGCAGGTCGACGAAGTTGTACACCGCGCCGACGAGATAGGCGTTCAACGCGCCGATGGCGATGACGAGGTAGTAGTCGAAGCGCTGCTGGGTGAGCGTCGCCGAGAGCGTGAACAGACTGAAGATGACGACGAGCAGGTATTCGCCTCTCGGCCGTTTGGCGGTGAGACCACGGAAGGCGAGCAGCGCCAGTCCCGCCATGCCGGTATAAAAGGCGAGTCCGTAGGAGTTGTAGAAGAACGCGATCGGATCTCTCGGTGCCTGTGCCTCGCCGATAGTTCGGGCCGTGTCGGTCGCCCCGAATCCGGCGACCTGCCGGAGGTTGTCGATGAAGAAGCCGAACACGTCCGGGAGAGCAAGAGCCGCGATCGCCGGGAGGGCGACTGTGAGAGCCGCGATGACTCCGGCGTAGGACCGCTTCGACAGCTCACGGGCGTTCCAGACACGGGCCAACCCGGCCATAAAGACGGCCGTCGCTCCGACGGCGAAGGGGACGAACACCTGCGTCAGGGAGTAGTCGGTCGCCCCGAAGCTCAGCTCCTGTAGATACAACAGCATGACCACAGTCGGAATTGCCATCGCGACGACCGTCGGAATGGCGACGTGATCCGGGCTGTATCCGCGAAGGTACTCCAGCGTGAGATAGACGAGCAGGAAGATGCCGATGAGACCGACGAAGAAGACGGCCGGCTGCCAGTTGAGCATGTGAAGCGTGATCGCCACGCCCGAAATGACACCCCAGAGAACGGGGCGACGGAGTGCGTCGAACTCCCGCGCCTCGATGAGTTCGTAGATCGGTCGATCCTCCCTGGCGACGGCAATCATGACCATCACCGCAAACAGCGCCGTCGCCTGAAACAGCACCTCGGTGACGTGGTGGTCGACGAATCCGGCCATGCTCCGTGAGAGAAAGATTCCGGGCGTCACGGCGAGGATCGTCGCCGCGATGATCCCACCGAAGCGACCGCCGAGGCGCTTGCCGATGAGATAAACCGGAACGATACAGAGCACACCGAAGATCGCCGGGGCGAAGAAAAACACCTGATCGATCGTCGACTGAGCAGGGCTTCCGAGGCCGACGACCAGTATCACCGTTGCGATCATCTGATCGAAGATGGTACCGAACTGGCCGACGTGTTGACCGGTGTCGAACGACGTCCAGGGGTCGAAGGGCTGGTTGAACGGATAGTTCTCCAGCACGTAGCCGGTCGTCCGGTAGTGGTACCACGCGTCGTTTCCGATGAACGTCATCGTACCGTCCTCGGCCATGAAGCGCTCGTAGTGTCTGGTTCGAACCCAGAGCATAAACGCCATAAGACCGGCGAGAACCGGGATATGATACAGTTCGTAGAGGCGGTTCAGGGGTTCTTCGAACTCCGCTACGGCTTCCCTGACCACCTCCAGTCGATCGCTCACACTCATTATACACCAACACTGTCAAAAGCCTCATAAGCCTTCTCAACTCGCAGCGTCCTGCGTGTGATTTCGTCGTTCGTATCGGTCGTCGGCCGCCTCAGAGACGGGTCGGTGGATCGAACGGAAGGTTCGCCAGAACCGTCGACCGGAATCGCTCCGAAAGCAACGAAAGAAGGAGGAAGTAGACGGCCGCTCCGAGTCCGACGAGACAGAGAACGAAGGCCGCATTGTAGGAGTCGATCCACGGAACGGTCGTCTCGACGGCCACGCGCGCCGCGTAGACGACCGCGCCCATCCCGAGGGCCGCCCCCCACTGTCGGCCGATCTCTCCGTACGGCACCTCGACCGGGAGCAGGCGTCGGGCGTAGTACAGCGAAGCCACCAGCCCGACGACGGCCGAAATCGCAGTTGCGATTGCGGCCCCGATCCAGCCGATCGAGACGACGAGGACGACGTTGAGAACGACGTTACTCGACACGAAGAGACCGTTGGCCCGAAAGCTGAGATCCGGGCGATCGACCGCGTTGAGGGTGTTGAGAAGCTGTTTCGTGTAGCTGTAGACGAGCAGTCCGAAGAGGAGAATCCCGAGCACCCGATCGCCGATCGCAAATCCCGGTCCGTACACCGCCATCAGCCGATCGCCGAGGAGTGCGCCACCGACGACACCGGGTATCAAAAACAGCCCCGCAAACGCCAGTGCATCGTCCGTGAGCGCTGCGACGGCTTCGGTGTCGTCCTGTGCCGAGAACCGACTCATCTCCGGGAACAGCGTCTCCCTGATCGCCCGCCCGAAGAGATCGAGAAACTCCGAAAGGGCGTAGGCCACGGCGTAGACGCCGGTCAGTCCGACCGGGACGAACAGTCCCAAAACGAGGATGTCTGCGTCGCTGAACGTCCGCTTTCGCAGATTGCCGATCCAGGCAAACTTCGCGAAATCGAACAGTCCGGCGACGTGTCGCCATCGCGGAACCACGATCGTCGGCCGGACGATCAGGAGTCCGATGGCCGCAGCCACCGCGGTCCCGACGGCGTATCCGGCCAACATCCCGGTGAGCCCCCAGCCGAGAAAGACGAGGGCGACCATACACAGACTCCGGGCGCCCTGCCGGAAGGTGCTCAGCGGCGCGTAGATGTGGACCCGATGGCTCCCCTTGAGTGCGGCACTCACGAGGTCGCCGAAGATCGAAACGACGAGCAAAACGACGACGAATCCGGCGACGGGACGACCGACGTACGAGTTCAGGGCATCCTCGAAGACCAGTACGCCGACGACGACGGCGAAGACCAGACCCGTCTTGATCGCCGTCCCGGCGGCGAGATAGGCGTCCGGTTCCTCGGCTTCGCTCATCCGTTTGACGACCGCCGTCCCGAAGCCGACGCTCTTGACGATGCCGAGCCAGGAGACGACGGCGAGCGTCAGTGCGTACGCCCCGTACACCTCCTCGCCGAGCAGCCTCGTGAAGTAGATCGTCGCGAGAAACCCCAGTCCGGAGGCGACGATCTTCGAGACGAGATAGACGACTGAGGTCTGGCCGAGACGCATACAGCTCTGTGCGAGTACCGGCGTAGAAGGGTTATACCTTTTCTCGTTTCGACAGGTCAGTCGCGTCGGACGGGAAACACCGGCTGTCGGGTTCCCGAGCAGATGCCGTCGAGAGCAGCCGCGAGGTGTGCCGTATCGACGACGAGATCCTTTCGGACGTGATCACAGAACAGGGCGTGATACTCGGAACCGAACAGCTTCGAGAGGCGGTAGAACGTCGTCTTCTGTTTGTCTCCGAACAGTTCGAGGACGGTCGGCGGATCCGATTCGGCGTAGACGAGATTTCCGAGTCCGGCACCGTGGGGTGCGACGACCAACTCGGCGTTTCGAAATAACCGAATCTGCGTTTCGACATCGTGGGCTTCGAGGGCGTACGGCTCGACACCGAAGGCCTCGAGCGTCTCGAACACCGCCGAGTCGTTTCGCACCCGTCGGACGTTCGCGTTCTGTCTCGAAACGTAAATCCGGGACGGAAGCGCCTCCGGCCGACCTCGGCGACGGCCAGCGGGACCGCTTTCCGCGTCGTCGGATCGCCGTCGGACGCGGTCGGAGAGCCACCGACACTCCAGTCGTGAGGGGGTCGGATACGACGGAACGACGAGTCGGTCGACGGCGATCGATTCGTCGCCGATCGGCTGTACCGTCGAGTCGTCGACGCCGAGAATCGAGAGCGATTCGGTGAGCCACGACGGCGGGTCGGCCGGGACGAGGAGCGTCGGCCGACGGCCGGTCCGGCGACGGTACGTTTCGACGCCGAGCAGTCGGGGCAGACACTCGACCGTCCAGTGGTAGTAGTTGTTCCAGACCGGAACGAGTGAAACGGCACAGTCGAGTCGTCGGTCGGCCGACAGCGATTCGAGTCCGCGTCTCGTCGCCTCAATGCCGTTGTGTCGGAGGCTTCGGACGAGGAGCGTTTCGATGCGACTCCGCGCGTGATCCGGTCCGACGGTACTGACGAGGAGATCGCCGTCGGCCGTACGCCCGATACCGCCGGGACCGAGAACCACCCCGTCGCACTCGACGACGCCCGGGCGTCGCGGGGGCGTCGAGTCGAGCCCCTCGAAGGAGTGTCGCCTCGGCAGTCGCTGTTTCGGTGGGATCGGTACCTCGGGTGGGACCGAATCCGCGATCGAACACGTCCACGATCGGTCTGTCCGTTCTCGCAGTTCGTCCCATCCGAGGACATCGATAGACCCGAGCAACGACCGACAGACGGTCGATCGAACCGGTTCAGATTCGAGTACCGTGGCAACCGCCTCCGAGAGCAACTCGGCGGCACCGTCGGATGCGTATTTCCGGCGGGCACGAAGCAGTTGTGCCGGAGCGCTCCTGGCGAGTCGTGTCACGTCCATCTGTTATTCCGTGAGGTCCTCCAGATCCGGATGGTCGAGGTGTCTGATCGCCGGGGACGAAAGCAGGCGGTGGGTGTCGGCGGCGCGAACCTCGTCTCGGATCGCCTGCCAGGCTGGGTGTCTGACCCTGACCTGCACCGGGATCGACTCGATTTCGAGGAGCTTTGCGATCGTGAGCCGATGGAAGCCGCGTTTGACCCAGAGGATCGACCCGTCGCGGTCGATGGCCACGCCGATCTCACAGTCCCGTCTCCCGGAGAGACCCGCCGTCTCGGACAGTTCGGCCTGTGATCGATACCCGTGTCTCTCGATCGATTCGTACAGCCGTTCGTAGACCTCCGGATCCGCGACCGTCCGATCGATCTCGGTCCACGGCGTTCCGTCCAGAAACCGCTCCTTCGCCGCCCGATAGGCGGCCTCGTCGTCGAACGGTCGTCGCTCCCAGTCGCCGCCGATGACCCGGCCCCAGACGGACGGAAGCCCGACGGCCACGCTCTCGACGTTCGCCGGGTCGACGTGAATCGTCTCGAACGGGTCCGCGTCGGTGAAGTGAGCGGGCAGGAGCCGGTGTCCGACGCGGTTGAAGCGCGTATAGATCGGCCTGAACTGCGGGTGCATCCGGAGTCGGTACCACCGCCACCAGAGGTGTTCCCGAATATCGGTCGCCACCTCCGAGACGCCACCGTCGCGGTAGCTCGAGGCGAGCGACCGGGGGTACGACAGGAGCGTCGAGACGCCGCGACGGATGTGACCCAACACGACCGGAGGATGGCGGGTCGGACAACAATATGTTACGGAACGTCCGAGTCGAAAATCGAGGTGGGGATGTCCGGGTGGTCGCCGTAGGCATCGACTTCGGCCCGTGGTGCGCTACCGGCATCGATCCGGCGTCGAATCGACTCCCACTCTGCGTGTCGGGTCACGACGTGGACGGGAATCTCTTCGATGCCGATGACGTGTGCGATCGCAAGGCGGTGGTTGCCGTCGACGAACAGGAACTCACCGTTACGGCCGACTGCAACCGCGACCTCCTCCTGTGATCGATCGAACGTTCGACTCAGCGTGATCTCTCGGAGCGACTCGCCGCGTAGCTGTTCCTGTGACCTGTACCCGTGTTCGTCGATTCGTTCGTACAGTTCCTCGACGTGCTCTGCCCGCCGTCGAACGTCCGCTGCGGTTCGACAGCCGTTCCAGTACGTCCCCCCGCTCCTGACGCGCTTCATCGCCTCCCGATACACCGCCGTCTCCTCCCACGGTCGGTCGTTCTCGAATCGATCGACGACGCTTCGGTATTTGATCAGATCGTCGACGGTGCGGTCGGTCCGATCCCACTCGCCGTCGCGTGTCTCGCCGAAGTGCGTCCAGCGGTACCAGAGCGTTTCTGGAACGGCGGTGATCCGCCGCGGATCGACCCACAGAACGGTGAAGGGGTCCGTCCGCCCGATCGATCGATCCCTCCGGATTCGGTACTCGCGGCGGAGGTAGTAGTAATAACCCTGGTAGTTGAGGTTGCAGAATCGGAGTCCGGCCCGAAGTGCCTCCAGCGGTCCATCGTGTCGGAGGATCTTCAGCCCCTCCGCGATGGCTCCCCCGGTCATAGCTCAGTGGTGGATCGACTCCGGCAGCCGGATATCCGAGAGCCTCGTCGCTTCGTATATGCGGGCGGTCAACGTTCGCGGATCGGGCGTGTTGCGTGAAAAGGTGCCCGTTTCGTCGTCGTACGTGGCCTCAAGTTGGCGGCCGATCCAAGCCCGTCGCGTCTCGTCGTCTCCTACGCCGAAGCGTTCGAAGGCGACCGCGAGTTCGATCCCCGCACAGTTGTACGGGTAGCCGTACGGATTGTCCGCGAGGCGTCGCTCGTAGGTGTCGCTTTCGGCGTATTCGAGGGTGGATCGAAACGTCCGGGTCTCCCAGAAGCGGTGATCCGGATACTCGTCGTACAGGATGGCCAGCCCGTACAGGTTGAAGCTGTGGTAGCCGACGGCCTGTTTTTCGAACGTTCCGCCGGTTCCGTCGCCGTCCCGACCGAGGATCGACCGAAGCTGTCCGGCGACCATCTTGTGGGCGGTCCCGGCCCGAAGGCCGTCGTAGAAGATCCGCAGATACTTCGAGAGATCGAACTCGGGTTTGAAGATGTGCTCGATCCGGCCCTCCGGGGTGGTGTCGACGTTCGCCGCCAGTTCGTCCAGAAATCGTTCGACACGGCGGCCGACGCGAGGATCGACCTCGGGCAGATTTGCGAGAATCGCGCCGGCTGCTGCGAACCAGAGCTGGTGGTTGAAGGTCATATCGAGCGGGAGGGATGTTCCGTCTATCTCGACGGGACGCCACGCGGCGAGACGGCGATCGAAGGGGTGACGCAGGAACGTCCGCTCTGCGACCGAACACAGCCGGGTGTCGTCCAGTCGCTCCGCGGCGACGGCGAGTGCCTCGATCGACCACGCCTGTCCGATCAGCCCGTTGCACCGGTCCCGGTCGCCGCCGTGTCGGTGGTGGAACGTCTCGCCGTGTGGGCGGGCCTCCTCGGACAGGAGATACGCCGCCGCATCCCGCGCCGCATCCAGATACCGGGTCTCGTCTGTGATTTCGTGAGCCTCGAGGAACGTGATCAGCCAGTGGCCGGTGTTTCTGACCGGCGTCTCGGCGTCGTCCCACGGTCCGTTGCATCCCGGCGGCATCGACCCGTCGGCCCGCAACTCCCCGAGTCCCCGATCGGCAAACGAAACGGCCAGATCGTAGACGGTTTCCATCGACTGAGTCGGTGGTTTTCCCCGGCGGCGTATAGTTCTTGACGACGGCCCGGGCACCCGGCCGTCGATCCGACGCCACCTCGATCGGCACAGCCACACGGTTCCCCCGATATTCTTCCGTGCCGCCTTACAACCGTCTCAGCATGCTACCGGAGCGGTACACCGTCGAAGGGCTGAAAAACGCGCTGCGGAACCCCGGGCTCTTCGCCGAGGAGCTGAAGTTTCTGCTCCACACCCGGACACAGCGGAGAGCCTTCGTCGACAAACATGGGTCCGGTCTCGACGTGATGGCCGAGGACTGGGACAATCTGCTCCTTCTGGACGCGTGTCGGTACGACACCTTCGAGGCGGTAAACGACATCACCGGTGACCTCCGCTCGGTCGTCTCCCGGGGCTCTACGAGCTACGAGTTCATGCGGAAGAACTTCGCGGACCGCGAGTTACACGATACGGTCTACGTGACCGGAAACGGCAACACCGAACGAATCGCCGACGATGTCTTCTTCAAGATCGTGAAAACGTACGATCGTCACGAGCGTCGGTATCGGGGATGGATGCCGGATCACATCCGTGAGGTGGCGGCAGAGGCCCACGAGGCACATCCGGACAAGCGGCTCGTCGTCCACTTCATGCAGCCACACACGCCGTACATCGGACCGAAGGCCGACCGAATTCGCGGCCAACTGCGGGACGAACACGGAATGGAGTTTGAGAAGATGAACGTCATGCACGGATCGGACGCCGACGACCCCGACCTGTCGTTCTCACAGCTACGAAACGCCGCAGAGGACGGGTACATCACCGACGACGTGCTGTACGACCTGTACGTCGAGAATCTGGAGATCGTTCTCGAGGAGGTCGAACGGCTCCTCGAGGAACTCGACGGCAGATCCGTCGTGTCGACCGACCACGGCGAGTTGCTCGGCGACCCCGACGGCTGGTTCGTCCCGAAGCGATACGGCCATCCGGGAAACGTGTACACGCCGGAGCTGCGGGTCGTGCCCTGGCTGGAAGTCGACGGCGGCGAGCGGAGAGAAACGGTGTCCGAACCGCCCGTCGAAACCACGGACGTACCCGAAGAAGCGATCGAAGAGAATCTCAGGGCGCTTGGATACGTGGATTGATCGCCGGGGTACGTCCGCCGATGCGACCGCCACCGTGGCGCATCATTTTATATTTCGACGTGAGTACCTCGTGATGTGGCCCGGGTCACCACCGAATCGACGTCGATCATCGTTCCCGTGTACAACGACCCCGACGGGATCCGTGACACGCTCGATTCGATTCTCGACCACACCGACGACCGCCCCGAGATCATCGTCGTCGACAACGGATCGACGGATCACACGCCGGCGGTCGTCAGATCGTACGTCGAGGAGTATCCACACGTTCGACTCGAACACGAACGGGCGGTTCAGGGCTCCTATGCCGCCCGCAACACCGGTCTCGAAGTCGCCTCCGGCGATGTGGTCGTGTTTCTCGACGCCGACCAGACGGTCACGGACAGCTGGCTCGAAACCGGACTCGAGGCGCTCGAAGCCCGAAGTGGAGCCTATCTCGCACCGGATGTGCGTCTGTCGTCGCCGGAGACGCCGACGCTCGCCGGCCGGTACAACCGGGCGACGGGGTTTCCGATCGAGGAGTTCATCGAACGGCATGGCTTTGCGCCGACGGCCTGTCTGTTCGTCACGCGCGAACTGATCGACGATGTCGGGTCGTTCGACGAGCGACTCGTCTCCGGCGGCGACAGGGAGTTCGGCAACCGGGTCCGGTCGGCGGGCTACGACCTCCATTACGCGCCGGAGGTCGTAGTGTATCACCCGACGCGGGATTCGCTTCGATCGCTGATAAGCCGAAATCTCCGCATCGGTCGCGGTCACTGCCAGCTCCAGCGATACTACCCGGATCGGTACGGGCGGGTCGGGATTCCGCCCCGGCCGAGCGGGATTCACCGCGATCAACTCGAAGTGGGCCGGGGATCCGCCTCATCCGTGGCGGACCGATTCACGGGCGTCGAACGGGCGCTCGTGAGCCTGCTCGGGATCGGGATGACCGCCGTCCGAGGGGTCGGCTACTACCGGGAGGCCCTCGCCGTCGCCCGCGGGCGCGTTCGTCGCACGGTCCGTCAGGTGCGCTCGGAGGAGCGTTGAGCCGATCAGGACTCAAGCGTCGTCCTCGATTCTTCGTCCACCGACCAGCTGCCGTCGGGGTCTTCCCGCCACAGTCGGAGTCGCGCGACGAGAAGCGAGAGGTGTGCATCGAAGACGGCGTAGGGAGCCTGCAGTCGGCCGAGTCGATCACGCTGGCCCAGGTACACCCCGACGAGGGTTCCGAGCACGGCAACGACGCCGAGCGGTGGAACCGTGATCGAGATGCCGAAAAGGATCAGAAACCAGCCGCCGATCGACAGCCACGGTGAGATCGACAGAAACCACCAGTTGAACGGGACGACGATCGACCCGTAGCGTCCGTATCGGCCGAGTAAATCGCGGTTCCGATCGAGCAACTGCAAAAGCCCCATCGCACGCCGATCCTTTCGGGTTCGTCGACCGCGGATGTCGGAGGTCCCCGTCTCCGTGAACTCCATCGCAGGGTCGAGCACGACGCGTTTCCCCTGTCGTCGGATGGCGACGGCGATGGCGGTGTCGTCGGCGATCGTGGCCGTCGGCAGTTCCTCGAAGTACTCCCGGCGGAAGGCAAAGCAGGGGCCGTGGACGATGAAGGTCGAATCGAGGTGTGATTCGAGCAGTTGGTTTCTCGTCTGGAGGCTCCGGTACTGCGCCTCGACCTCGCTGCCGCCGAGGACCGTCGTCTGTCGTCCCGTCACGCCACCGATCGCGTCGTCCTGTAGGTTTGCGACGGCGTGGCGGATCGTCTCGGCGCCGATGCGGGCGTCACAGTCGGTCCGGAAGATGATGTCGTGGGTTGCCGCCTCGACTGCCCGGTTGACCGCCCGGGCGACGCCACCCCGGTCGTCCTCCTCGATCAGCGTCAGCGTCGGATCGGCCCTGTCGGCGAAGAAGTCGCGAACGATCGCCGCGGTTTCGTCGTCGCTCGAATCGACGACGACGATTTCGAGGTGTTCTGCGGGATACTCGACCGAACAGAGTTCCTCAAGGGTGTCCTCGACGATCGCTGCCTCGTTGTAGGTCGGAACGACGACGCTGACCGGTTCGATCGCCGGCGTCTTTTCGGCCGGCGAATCGGTCCCGGACCGGAGCAGACCTGCTGTCAGATACAGGCCGTAGGGAATCCCGGCGACGACGAGCAAAGCGAGGCCGAGGAAGACGGTCGCCATGTCTCGGGGTTGCCGGCAGCCGGACATAAAGCTGCTCGAAGACATCGGGGCAAAGGACCACCGACGGGTCGAAAGTGGTCGCCCGGGAAAGCGTACACTTAACAGTCGATGGGTCGACATTTCGGTGATGCCGACCCGAGATGACGTCTGTGTGCTCCTGCCGACCTACAACGAGGCGGCTGCGATCGCCGATGTCGTATCCGGGTTTCGAGACGAAGGGTTCGACGACATCCTCGTCGTAGACGGTGGCTCCGACGACGGGACACGGGAACTCGCCGCCGAGGCCGGCGGGCGGGTCGTCGAACAGTCCGGAAGCGGGAAGGGACAGGCGGTTCGGGAGGCGGTGGCCGAACACGTCGACGCGGAGTACGTGCTGATGGCCGACGGCGACGGCACGTACAGGCCGGCGGATGCGGAGGCGATGCTCGAACCGCTTTTCGAGGGGCGATCCGAACACGTCATCGGCAACCGGTTCGCGGAGATGGAACCGGGGGCGATGGATCGACTCAATCGGGTCGGAAATCGCCTGATCAATCGCGCCTTCGGGATCATCCATGGGACGAACTACACCGATATACTCTCCGGGTACCGGGCGTTCACGCGGGAATCGTTCGAACGATCCCGCCTCACCGCCGAGGGGTTCGGAATCGAGACGGAACTGGCCGTCGAGTGCATCAGAAACGGGATTTCGACCACGGTCGTTCCAATCGGGTACGAATCCCGGCCGGGAGGATCCGAGACCAACCTCCGTCCGCTGAAGGACGGCGCTCGCATCGGACTCACGCTGTATCGTCTCGCCCGAACCAACAATCCGATCTTCTACTTCGGCAGCGTTGCACTCCTCGGACTGGTGGCGGGCGTCGGCGTCGGGCTGTTCGTCGGCTACGAGTTCTTCGTCAACGGGGTGTCGCGGGAGATCAGTGCCCTGCTCGCGGCGTTTTTGATCCTGCTTTCCGTCCAGTTGCTGATGTTCGGTGTGCTTTCGGATATCGTCGTCTCGATGAACCGCGAACAGCGGCGGCGGATCGAGGAGCTACGGGAGCAGATCGACGACGACCGGATGTGAGTGCGACGGACGGGGAGCTCAAAAGGGAAGCAGCGAGCGCAGTCGACCGACGACGCTGTTGTTTTTCTGTTCTCTGCGGGCCTCGAAGACCGGATGGAGTGCGTTCATCAGCTGCTGGCGGTTCTCGAATCGTGTCTTGTGCGTTTCTTCGAGCACGTCAGAGAGGCGGACCTCGTTGCCGCTTGCGTCGTAGGGAATCGTCTGATCGCCGAGTGCTTCGAGCACCTCCTCGCTCGTCGCCGGGAAGTACAACTCGGCTCGTTCGAGTCGGTCGTCGAGTGCAGCGATCCCGAAGGCAACCGTATCCGGTTCGTCGTCGTCGTCCTGCTGTGGTGGCCGAACGCCCATTACGCTCCGATAGAAGGGGATGTACCTAAAGCCCCACGCTACGCCGACAACAGTCGTGGAAAACAGACACGGCCGAGGCGGTGGACGACGACTACACCGTTCAGAAGCCGTCGATCGATCCCGGCGGCGGGGCCGCATCGACGATCACGAAGTCGTGGCTCTCGCCGGATCGCCCGAAGGCGGCGACAGAATCGTCGTCGTACGGCGGAACGGCGACGAAGACGACCTCGTGTAAGTCGTCGGCCTTCGTCAGCGCCAGCAGTCCGTCGGGGTGGGAGACGAATCGGCCGGCGGCCTCCGGCGTCGAGAGGTCCATTCCGAAGACGGCAGCGACGGACCCACCGGTATCGGGCAGGTACATGTCGGTGTACACCGGCGCGTCGTCCGGGATGTCGGCGTCGAGCTCCGAACCGTCCGTCACCGCGAGGGCGACCGTCACCGACTTGGGGTCGCGCTCGGCGGCAAGTTCCAGAAGCGCCGTCAGCAGCCCCCGCGTGATGTAGATGTCACGCACGTCCCGTAGTACACGGGGCGGTTATAAACCTCCGTCGGAGCAGACCACGGGCGGCGTCACCCGACGAGCGAACGCAGGTTCTTCCAGTACAGTGACAGCGTGTTGCCCCGGGCGTTCGACAACGTCTCGCGGATCGTCCGTGGGACGTCGTCGAACAGCCCCTCGCCGTGACCGACGAGCAGTCGATCGGCGTCGTACTCCCGCAGCGACCGCGGTGGATTCAGCCGCAACATCGGGTGGACGCCCAGTCGTTCGGAGTCGGTTCGAAAGTACGAAACCGTGCCGAGTGCCTCCGGGACGATCAGCGTGTCGCCGTCGAAACAGACGGCCTCCTGCCACGCGGGGTTGTCGACGAGGGGCCGAACGTCGAAGCCGGCGACTTCGCCCTCGAACCGCTCGATCGGCGCGTCGATCTTCGAGTCGACCCCACTCATCCACGATGGGACCGAAACGGGAACACCGTGTCGTGATGCGATCGCACCAGCATCGCGGCTGTGTCGATCGAAGAGCACGGCCACGCCGGCGACGTCACCGTACTCGGCGACGAGGTCGTCGACCCCGTCGGCGTCGACCGGATCGAACAGCCACACGCCGTCGTCGCGGGCGACGGCGTGTGAACACCGCTGCATCATCTCCTCGGGATAGGCGATCCAGCCGACGCCGTCTTCGAAGCGATCGACCGTCTCCATGTCGGTCGTCCCGCTTGCTTTTATTGGCATACCGGAGTCGAAGGGCTCGGACCGATTAAACCCACAGATTCGATCGGCCGCCATCGTTCCGTCGCAACCCGATCTGCCGGCAGGCTTTTTTCGAACTCGGACTCAGGGGAGGTATGGGAGACAGTTTCGACCTCGATCTACAGACCGCAGAGGGTGAACTCGACGAACTCGGCGACGGACAGGTCGTACTCGCCGTCCTCGACGGCAGCACCGATCCCGAGGAGTGGATCGCACACGTCGACGGCGGCGATACGCTCGTGCTCGCAGTCGAGGGGGATCTGAACGAACTCGCCGCCGGATTCGCCCGCGAGATCCGAGATATGGGCGGCGAGTTGATGCACTTCCGTGAGTTTCTGGTCGTCGCGCCGCCGGGCAGGGAAATCGACACGGATCGCCTCGGCTGAGGACGCGTCCCTTTTGTCGTTCGATCCCATAGTTCGTGGAAGTGACCGACGTGACGGACGACATCGACTCCGAGAAGACGGATTCGGCCGAACGGACGGACGTGCCCGAGGAGAGGGCTCCGACCACACGACAGGCAGACACCGGATCGGAGCCGGGATCGACCATCGCGGCGTTTTTCGAGACCCTGCAGTCGGTGGAGCGACCGACCGTCACGGCGGCCGACGTCGCAGAAACCGTCGACGAGTCACCCGAAGCCATCACGGATCGATTGTACGACCTCGAATCGACCGGGCGAATCGATCGACTCGACGTCACGGACGCCGATTCGGTCTGGTATCCGTCGGATTACCGGGATACGGGTGCCGGTGAACGGGCGGTCGTGTTCCCGGAGCGACGCGAGGTGATCGTCGATCAACCGGCGCAGTTCACCCGGGCACAGCTGTCGCAGTTCGCCAGACTCCGGGATACGAACCGCGAGGGCGCCTACGCCTACGAGATCCGCGAACAGGACGTCTGGAACGTCCCCCACGACAGACTCGAGGACCTCCGCTCGACCGTCCGTTCGGCACTCGGCGGTCGATACGAGGCCCTAGAGGAGTGGATCGAGGGACAGTGGGAACGCGCCCACCGATTCCGCCTTGCGACACACGACGACGGCTACGTGGTACTCGAGGCATCCAGCGCGGATCTCCTCGGAAACGTGGCCGAATCACACCTCTCGGAGGGCGTCCTCCGGGCGCGGATCGACGACACGACCGCGTGGATCGACGCCGACAGAACCGCCGAGGCGAAACGGACGCTGTACGAGGCCGGCTATCCGGTGCAGGATCACCGACACTTGGAGTCGGGCGATCCGCTTTCCTTCGAACTCGAGGCGACGCTGCGGCCGTATCAGGCCGACTGGGTCGCCCGCTTCAGCGACGCGGGATCCGGCGTCCTCGTCGGCCCACCCGGGTCGGGGAAGACGATCACCGCCCTGGCAATCACGGCCGACGTCGGCGGTGAGACACTCGTTTTGGTTCCGTCCCGCGAGCTGGCAGAGCAGTGGCGAGAGCGAATCCTCGAACAGACGACGCTGTCGGCCGATCAGGTCGGCCAGTACCACGGCGGCGAAAAGCAGATCCGCCCGGTGACGATCGCAACCTACCAGACCGCCGGCATGGATCGACACCGACGGCTGTTCGACTCCAGGAAATGGGGACTGATCGTCTACGACGAGTGTCAACACATCCCGACTCCGGTGAGTCGCCGAAGCGCGTCGCTGCAGACGAAACACCGGCTCGGACTGTCGGCGACGCCGGTCCGGGCCGACGACAAACAGGAGGAGATCTTCACCCTCATCGGTCCGCCGATCGGTACCGACTGGGAGGCGCTTTTCGACGCCGGCTACGTCGCCGAACCGGAAGTCGAGATCCGGACGATCCCGTGGGCCTCCGAGGGCCACAGAAACGAATACGGCGCGAGCGAGGGGCACCGAAAGCGACAGCTCGCGGCACAGAATCCGGCGAAGATACGAGAGATCGAGGCGATCCTGCGGAATCACCCCGGATCGAAGGCGCTCGTCTTCGTGGAGTATCTCGACCACGGCGACGACATCGCCGAGGCGCTGGGCGTCCCGTTTATCAGCGGCGAAACGCCACACGCCCGCCGGAATCGGCTGTTCGATCGGTTCCGTCGGGGCGACGTGAACGTGCTCGTCGTCTCCCGGGTCGGCGACGAGGGGATCGATCTGCCGAACGCCGAAATCGCCATCGACGCCTCCGGCCTGGGTGGGTCCAGACGACAGGGCGCCCAGCGGGCCGGACGGACGATGCGACCGGTCGGAAAGGCGCGGATGTACGTCCTCGCGACGCGTGGGAGTCGGGAGGAGACCTTCGCCCGGAATCGGAGCAAGCACCTCGCCGCCCGCGGCGTGCGTGTCCGGCAGACCGATCCGGCCGCCTTCGAAGCCGAGAGCGGAACGCTCGAAGCGGAGACGGAGGAAGCGACGAACGCCGGTGGCCCCCTCGACGACGGGGAGTAGTTTCAAGCGGCGCCCGGCCGTTCGCTGTGACGTGACAGACGACGCATCCACCGGGAAACGCCCCAGACACGAGCGTCTCGCCCGCCATCCGACGCCGGGAGGATTCAACTCGCTCCGATGGTGGACCGAGGCAAAACATCCCCTGCGGATCGTGTTGAACTACATCGTCATCGTGGCCGCACGACACGCACCGAGTCTTCGGGCGAAGACGTGGCTGCTCCGACAGATCGGCGTGACGGTCGGATCGGGCGTCTCGTGGGGACTGGAGTCGACGCCTGACGTGTTCTGGCCGGAGTTGATCACCGTCGAGGACGACGTGATCGTCGGCTACGACGCGACGATCCTGTGTCACGAGTTTCTCCAGGACGAGTATCGGACCGGCGAGGTCCGGATCGGGGAGCGGGCGATGATCGGAGCCGGGGTGGTCGTCCTTCCGGGCGTCGAGATCGGTGCCGACGCACAGATCGCGGCGAATTCACTCGTCGCCGAGGACGTTCCACCGGGGGAGACGTGGGCCGGGGTTCCGGCAGAGCCGCTTTCGGAATCGTCCTGAGCCTCGAGGAATGGGTTCGCCCGTACCCGTCAGCGTCGAATCCGCGTCGCACCGTCGCACAGCACCTTCCGATTCGGAACGATGTACTCCTCGTCTTCGTTTTCGATCTGTGTGACGAACACGTCGACCTCCTGGACGATTCCGCGGTTTCCATCGATTGCGATCTCGTCGCCGATGCTGTAGGGTTCGGTCAAGAGCAGATAGACGCCGGCGGCAGCCGACGCAAGCAGGTCCTTGAAGGCGAGGCCACCGAGGAAGAACACCCCGAAGGCGTAGGCGGCGAGCAGTACGAGCAGCGCGGCCGTCGCGACGCCGATCTGTGACAGGGCGATCAGCCCCGCGACGTAGTAGATGGAGAACTTCAGGAGAGTCGGAACGAGGGTCAACTCCGGTAGCTTGATGCTCCGAAGCCGCTCGTTGGCGACGAGTTCGACCTTCTCGCCGACGAGAAGTCCGACGAGGAGCACGATCACCGCGACGAACAGCCGCGGGACGAACGACGCAAGCACGCTCAAAACTGCTTCGTCCGCGACCAGTCCGACGGTCTGTGTGGCGTACGTGGCCGCGACGAGGAAGACGAACAGTCCACACACGCCGGCGAGCAGCCTGACGGTCGAACTGCCGAGCCGTCGCGCCGAGCGTTCCAGAACGGTTCCTTCGACGGCCGCATCGACACCGGTGAGAAGCAGTACCTTTCGGACGAGCCACGCCGCGATAACCCCGGCGGTCAATCCGGCAAACAGCACGGCGAGGGCGACGACGAGGTTCTGCTCGGTCGGCGTAAGCCCTTCGAGCAACCCCCGGACGAGTGCAACCGGCCCGATCATTCCTCAGTACTCCTCCGGATCGAGTTCGAGAACGATTTCACCGCCGTCGAAGGCCCGAACCAGCCCGTCGGACTCCGAGAGGACGATGGCGATGGCGTTCGTGTCGCGCGTGACGGACCCCGCCGCCATGTGTCGTGCACCCAGTCCTTTCGGAATGTCGACCCCTTCCGCGGACGGTTCGAGGTAGCGATACGCCGAGACGATCTTGCCAGAATCGGAGATGACGAAGGCGCCGTCGAGGCGGGAAAACTCCTTCAACATCACGTTGACGATCGGATCGCCGACGTGGACGTGGCTCTTCTCGAAGGGGTTGTACGAAAGCGGCCGAGACTTGTTCATCACCTTCCCGGCGTCACCGACGACAAAAAGGGCCCCGACGCGCTTTCCTTTCTGTCCCTTCTTGCCGAGTTCGATCGCGACCTCCAGAACGTCCCGAACGACGGATGGATCGGCGCGGCTGTTGACGAACAGATCGTACACCCCGGAGTTCTCGAAGTCACCGACCCGAGCCCGGATCACCGAATCGGCGTCGTCGACGAACGTCGATACGACGCAGGCGACCTGATCGCCGTCGTTCAGGTAGCCTCCGTCGACGCCGCCCTCGAGGCCGAAGCGAATCCGCTCCGTGATATCGGAAAACGCAAGCGGCAACTCGACGTAGTTGTCCGCACCGACGTCGTTCGACGCTGCCACGACGACGACCTGCGTGTCGCTTTCCGTGAATCTACCGTACAACGACCCACTCGGTTCGAAGAGTACGACGCTGTCGACATCCGCTACGATATCCCCGAGGAGGTCGCCAATCTGGGTCATCTACTTATAAATCATCCCGACTGTATAAAAAAGGCCGGGCGATGTCAGGGCTCCGTCTGACGATTTCTATCGTCGCGCGCCCGAATGGAGGCGATCCTGCATCACAGAATTAGTATTCCACGGCCCATTGGTGGTCGGTATGCCCTCCATACGACTCACCGAGCGAACCGTACTGGTCGGTGTCGGCATCCTCGCGGTCGTCTCACTTCTCTACAGCATCCTCATCATGCAGGCGGTCGATCGCTGGGTGCAGTTCACCCTGGTCCTCGTGGTGGTGTATCTGCTGTGGCGACTGGTCCGGGCGGTCGAACGGATCGCTGAGACGCTCGAATCGGATCGTACATAAAGGTGATCAGTCCGCATCCGGACCACTCGATGTTCGTCTTCACTGTCGTTCTGACAGAAAATGCGTGGGACCGGATTTGAACCGGACAAAGACTCGCTGACGCTCGTCTTTTAGGGCTCAAATCCGCTGTGTACATACACGTCTCTCACGTTCGTTTGATACGGGATGCGTGGGACCGGATTTGAACCGGCGGACCTCTACAGGACAGCGCCCTCAACGCTGCGCCGTTGGCCTGGCTTGGCTACCCACGCACGATGTCTGCTGCAACCGGAGATAGCGATGGGCGCAGTAAAAGGGCTTTCCTTTCCCCCGCCGAGCAACGGCGAGGGTTCAAGTGTGGTGCCAACCCATCTCGACTATGGCGAAGTACTCGACCGGCGGCGGCAGCGGCGGCAGCGCCGACGCCTGCGAACTCTGTGGCACGGAAACCACCGATCTTCAGGCGACGACTGTCGCCGGAGCCCGGTTGGAGGTCTGCAGCAACTGTCTCCGACACGGCGAGGACGCCGAGAAGACGACGACGGACGACAAGCGGGACGAACAGGAACGACGACGCAAGGCGGCACAGAACACGGCCAGAATGAAAGACGCCCAGGAGGTCGACCACGACTGGGAAAGCGGCGCCGACTACGAGGACGACCCCCTGCCGTACCTGCTGAACGACTACGGCGACCGACTCCGCGAGGCACGTCAGGACGCCGGCTACCAGATCGCCGAGTTGGCCGACGAACTCGACGTCTCCGAGGACGCCATCATCGCGGTCGAACAGGGCCGAGCGATCCGCGCCGGCATCGGTGGGTCGCTCATCGCAGAACTCGAGTCGTTTCTCGATATCGAACTCACGGAAGGGTGAGAGTCACAGGCGGGACTGTCGCCGCCTCGGCGATCACTCACCGGACGCGGAATCGGTCGTCGAGCGGGCGTACAGAAACACCGGGATTCCGATACACAGCCAGACGACGGCACCGGCACGGACGGCGAATTCGGCCTTGTCGGTCCACGTCGAAAGCGAGAACGGAAGCGACAGGACGGCGACGACGGGCGCGCCGACGACGATGGTGAGAACGAAGGTCACCTGCATCACCCAGCCGTAGTCGACGCCCTCCGGATCGGTTGACTCGACAGGCTCCCGCATCGTCCGGGATTGGTGGGGAACGTGCTAAGCGATTACGATCCGGGGCGACGGTCCCGTCCTCCGGGGGACGTGGGAGGGTTTACAATCGGTCACCTCCGACGGTCGGGTATGAGAGCGAAGGATATCCGCGAGCGGACGGAGACGGAGCCGATCACGATGCTGACGGCGTACGACGCACCCACGGCGCAACTCGCCGACGAGGCCGGCGTCGACATCGCACTCGTCGGCGATTCGATCGGGAATCTGCGCCTCGGATACGACTCGACGATCCCCGTCACGATGGATGAGATGGTGAGTGCGACCGCGGCCGTCGAGCGAGCCGTCGAGGACGCACTCGTCGTCGCGGATATGCCGTTTCTCTCCTTTGGCGCCGACAGAGCGGAGTCGATCGAAAACTGTGGCCGCATGCTGAAGGAGGCGAAGGCCGACGGCATCAAACTCGAGTGTGGGCCACACACGGTCGAGTTGACCCGCGAACTCACGGGGCTGGGGATCCCCGTGCAGGCCCACCTCGGGTTGACGCCCCACCGCGAAAACGAGACGGGGCTGTTCCAGCAGGGAACGGACCAGGAATCGGCCCGCCGGATCCTCGAGTTGGCCGAAAAACACGAGGCTGCGGGGGCTTTCTCCGTCGTCCTGGAACACATCCCGGCGAATCTCGGCGCGGCCGTCACCGAGGCCGTCGACATTCCGACGATCGGAATCGGGGCCGGGCCGGACTGTGACGGACAGGTTCTCACGATCGACGAGGTGATCGGACTCACGGAGGAGGTTGCGCCATTCTCGAAGGCCTTCGGGGACGTCCGCGGAGAGATGCAGGAGGCACTCAGCTCGTACGTCGACGCGGTCGAAGACGGATCGTTCCCGGCAGAAAAGCACACGGAACGGGTCGAGGGAATCGAGGAGATCTACCGGAGTTGATCGTTCGAGGGGATCGGCTGGTCGACTGAATCGGATCGGGCTTTTGGTGCTGGCGCGTGGAGTGTCGGTATGGACGATCCAGACGAGGAATTCGCACGCGATATCGAGGAGTTGCGGACCGTGCTGGAGGATCTACAGCAGGAACTCGAATCGCCACCCGAGCCACCCCGAGGGCCACTCGGCGTGCCGCGTCCTCCGACGCCGGGGGAGTTCCTCCGATTCACCGAGGAGTACGCGATTCCGGCGGCAATCGCCGGACTTGAAGCCGCGATTCGGGCGCTGGAACTGCTCGCGGGGCTGATCCGGCTTGCCGACGGCAGGCCGCCGAGATCCGAACGGCGAGAACGCGTGGCCGACCTCGGGCAGCGGAGTCTCGACGCCGTCGACGATGCACTCGCCGACATCGGATCGGCGATCGAAGGCGGCGAGCCGTCGAATCCCGAGGCCAGACGGCTACTCGAACAGGCCCGAGAACTGCGCGAGGAGGTCAACGAGCGGCTCGCGGCGGAAGCCGACGGGTCGAAGGCCGTGTCAGAGGCCGACGATCGACGAACCGACGGAACGGAGACGACCACGGACGAAGAAGCGACGGAAATCGACGTCGAGGCGGAACTCGACGATATTCGAAGACAGATCGACGACGGCGACGACGAGTGAGCGACCCACTCACTCCGTCGGAGCGAAGCGGTAGCCGTCCCACTCCTGGCTGTCGGCTTCCCGGATTCCGGCACCGGGTTCGCGGATCTCCTCGACGTAACTCCCCTCGACCTCGTCACCGATCTCGATGTCACCGGTTTCGAACTGGACGAGCGCCCGGACCGGCGTTCCATCGACGTCGAATTCGACGATGCCGAGGTGGTTTGGTTCACGGACGCCGGGGGGCGTCGCCATCGAGGTCGTCCACGTGATGACCTCGGCCGTGTACTCGCTGAGATCGACCGTATCGACCGGTTCGCTTCCGTCCGGACCGATCGGGTGGCCCGGATACACGATGCTTCCGTCGGCGTACTCGTATGCTTCCATCGTCATTTGCCTGCCTCCATGATCGTGGTGATGACACAGTTCCCGAAGCCACCGACGTTGCAGGCCAGACCGACGTCCGCATCCACCTGTCGTGGCCCTGCCTCGCCGACGACCTGTTTGTAGATTTCATAGCCCTGTGCGACGCCGCTTGCACCGAGTGGGTGGCCTTTGGATTTGAGACCTCCGGAGGTGTTGATCGGCAACGCACCGTCCATCTGGGTCGTTCCCTTGTCCATCTCCTTCCAGGCTTCACCCTCCGGTGCGATGTCCAGCCCCTCCATCTGGAGGAACTCGAGGATGGTGAACATATCGTGGAGTTCGGCGACGTCCAGGTCCTCCGGGCCGTAGCCGGACATCTCGTAGGCCTGCCGGCCGGATTCGACGACACCGCCCATCGTCGTCGGGTCGGCGCGTTCGTGGACGACGTGGGTGTCGGTCGCACCACCGATTCCGGAGATCACGGCGTAGTCGTCCGTGTACTCCTCGGCGACGTCGACCGGACAGAACAGCAGCGCGGCGGATCCGTCGGTGATCGGACAGAAGTCGTACAGTCGGAGGGGGTCGGCGACGATCGGTGAGTTCAACACCGTCTCCATGTCGACTTCCTTCTGGAACTGGGCGTGGGGGTTGTTAAGACCGTTCTTGTGGTTCTTCACCGCCACCTTCGCGAGACTCTCCCGCGGTGCGTCGTACGTATCGAGGTAGAGCCGTGCGGTCATCCCGGCGAAGGAGGGTAGCGTGACTCCGACCTTGTACTCGACCGGGTGGGTGATCGAGGCGATGACGTCCGTCGCCTCCGAGGTCGTCCGGTGGGTCATCTTCTCGCCACCGACGAGCAGCGTCATGTCGGAGGCTCCGGAGGCGACGGACCGCCAGGCGGCGTAGATTCCGGCGCCACCGGAGGAGGACGTCTGATCGACCCGTTCCGTGTACGCCGGCATCGCCGACAGATCGTTCGCCAGTGCGTTCATGATCCCGGTCTGGCCCTCGAACTCTCCGCTCGCCATGTTCGAGGTGTAGAGATGCTCCACGTCGTCCGGCGAGACGTTTGCATCCTCCAGACAGGCCGTCCCGGCCTGTGAGAGCAACTCGAGTACCCACTCCTCTCGCTGTCCGAACTTCGTCATCGACGCACCGATGACAGCTACGTCACTCATTGTATGCATACCTCTGGCGAGGCGGGGGAGGTAATTGTTGTGGAAAATGTGGATCGATCAGGGACGGCGGCCGGCGGCCTTCCACTCGTCGCCACGTCGACACTCACGGGGCAGGTCGTACCGCCGTCTGGCGTCGAGTTTTCCGGCGAGAAGCCAGCGGTCGGTCGGGTCTGGGCCGGTTTCGGCCGCGGCGTCGTCGCCGCCGAGACGGGTCGTGACGGCGGCGATCAGCGCGGCTACCTCCTCGTCCGTCGCCCGGTCCGGAACGGACAGCCTCGCTTTGCCCTCTGGCGTCGGGATTTCGACCACCGCAGTTTCGTCCTCGTCGGCTGATTCGAGCGTCGCCATTATAGGGGAATGTTTCCGTGGTCCTTCGGTGGAGTGTCCGTTCGTTTCCGCGAATGGAGTTCGAGGTCGTCGATCAGCCGCCGTCTGGTGTCGGCCGGTTCGATCACGTCGTCGATGTACCCTCGCTTTGCGGGTTTGTACGGGTTTGCGAACTCCTCGCGGTACTCGTCCATCAGTTCCTGTCGCCGCGTCTCGGTGTCCTCTGCCTCCTGGAGTTCACTCCGGTAGAGGATGTTGACCGCGCCGCGTGGGCCGAGAACGGCCATCTCTGCACCCGGCCACGCGTAGTTTGCGTCTGCACCGAGTTCCTTCGATCCCATCACGATGTAGGCGCCGCCGTAGGCCTTTCGCGTGATGACGGTCAAAAGCGGAACCGTCGCCTCGGCGTAGGCGTAGATCAGCTTCGCGCCGTGGCGGATGATTCCGTTGTGCTCCTGATCGGTTCCGGGCATGAAGCCGGGGACGTCGACGAGCGTGACGATGGGGAGGTTGAACGAATCACAGGTCCGGACGAAGCGAGCGGCCTTCTCCGAGGAGTCGATATCGAGGGTTCCGGCGCTCACCCGCGGCTGATTTGCGACGACGCCGACGGCTCTGCCGTCGAGTCGGGCGAAGCCGACGACGACGTTTCGGGCGTAGCCGTCGTGAACCTCGTAAAACGACTGCTCGTCGAGCACCTCGTCGATGACGTCGAGAACGTCGTAGGGCTTCTTTGGAGCCTCAGGAACGATGTCACCGACGTCGGCGTCGCGTGTCGGGTCGTCCCACGAATCGATCGCCGGTGGATCCTCCATGTTGTTCTGCGGCAGATACGACAGCAGTCGCCGGATCGAATCGAGGGTCGCCTCCTCGTCGTCACACGCCATGTGGGCGACGCCGGATTTGCTCGCGTGAGCGCGGGCGCCACCGAGTTCCTGCATCGACACCTGCTCGCCGGTGACCGTCTCGATGACGTCGGGGCCGGTGATGAAGGCGTGTGCCGTGTCCCGAACCATGAAGGTGAAGTCGGTCAACGCCGGGGAGTACGTCGCGCCGCCGGCACACGGCCCCATGATCGCGGAGATCTGTGGGACGAGTCCGGAGGCGTCGGTGTTTCGCTTGAAGATCCGGGCGAATCCGACGAGTGAATCGACGCCTTCCTGGATGCGAGCACCCGCGGAGTCGTTGAGACCGACGATCGGAACGCCGGCCTCGACGGCGTGGTCCATCGCCTTCGTGATCTTGTCGGCGACGACCTCTCCGACGGATCCACCGAGAACGGTGAAGTCGTGTGCGAAGACGAACACCTTTCGGCCGTCGATCTCACCGTATCCGGTGACAACGGCGTCGCCGGCGAACCGCTTTTCGGCCATGTCGAAGTTGTCCGACCGGTGTTCGACGAACGGGTCGAGTTCCCGGAACGTGTCGTCGTCGAGGAAGTACTCGATCCGCTCGCGGGCGGTCATCTTGCCTTTCTCGTGTTGCTTTTCGATCCGGTCGTCGCCGCCGCCTTTTTTCGCTCGCTCGCGGCGAGCACGCAGCTCCGCGACCGGATCCTCGCGTTCGATCTCCGAGGTGTCAGAGCTCATTTCACCACTCCATCCCGCCGTTGACGCCGAGCACCTGACCGGTCATGTAGGCGGAGTCCTCGCTGGCGACGAAGCGAACGATTCCCGCCACGTCGTCCGTGGTGGCGAATCGATCGAGCGGAATACGACGAAGGATCTTCTCTTGGACGCGTTCGGGAACCTCCTCGAGCATGTCCGTTTCGACGAATCCCGGCGCGACACAGTTCGCCGTCGATCCCTCCGGGGCGAGTTCGAGTGCGATCGTCCGGGTGAACCCGAACAACCCCGACTTCGTCGTGGCGTAGTTCGCCTGCCCGTAGTTGCCCTGCTGACCAACGACCGAGGAGATGTTGATCAACCGACCGTGATCAGCCGATCGGATGTCCTCGAAGAAGGCGTTCGTACAGTTGAACACCCCACCCAGGTTCACCTCGACGACCGCGTCCCAGTCGTCCCGTGTCATGTTCTCGAACTTCTTGTCGACGGTCAGACCGGCGTTGTTGACGAGGACATCGGCCCCGCCGAACGTCTCCTGTGTCCGCTCTGCCATCTCGAGGACCGCCTCCTCGTCGGTGACGTCGGCCTGTACGGCAATCGCATCGCTGTCGTTGTCGAATCCCCTGATCGTGTCGACCACGTCGTGGGCCGCCTGCTCGGAGGAACGGTAGTTCACGACGACCTCCGCACCGTAGCGGCCGAGTTCCTTCGCAATTCCACGGCCGATACCGCGTGATGCACCCGTGACGACACACGTCTGATCTTCCAGAGCCATCAGGACTCCTCCCCGTTCGGTTTCGTCGTGTCGGTGTCCATCACTGCAGGATTCTCCATACACAATCCGGTGTAGTTGTGCTAATAGTGGTTGTCCTTGGACAGGATCCCATGACATTATATCTGTTTCAGATTGTATTATTATTTCGGGAGAATCGACGCAGTTTCCACGATGTAAACATCCCGGAAACCGGAACGGAGCGGAAGGTATTTTTGGCTTGCCTAAACAATGTGAGGTGATGAACGTCAGCCGGCCCGAACGTGGAGGTGGTCGTGATGTCCAGTGAACTTTCCACCGCAGGGACACAGAGGCGCCGCGGTTCGACCCGAACGGTTCTGGAGTTGGACGATATCAACAAGTCGTTTCAGGGAACGTCTGTCATCCACGACCTGTCGCTTTCTGTCAGGGACGGGGAACTGCTGACGCTGCTCGGCCCATCCGGCTGTGGGAAAACGACGACCCTGCGGTTGATCGCCGGACTCGAACGGCCGGACAGCGGAACGATATCGCTGGACGGGGCCGCCGTGACCGGAAGCCGGTTTCGGCCACCCGAGCAGCGAGACGTCGGCGTCGTGTTTCAGGAGTTCGCGCTGTTTCCGCATCTGAGTGCGCGTGAGAACATCGCCTTCGGTCTGCAGGAAGACGACGAGGCGGCCGTCGAACGGCGGGTGGACGAACTCCTCGAACTCGTTGGACTGACCGATCACGGCGACAAGCCGCCCGAGGACCTCTCCGGCGGTCAACAACAGCGGGTGGCACTCGCCAGATCGCTCGCCCCCGAACCGAGTCTGCTGTTGCTCGATGAACCGTTTTCCAATCTCGACGTCGACCTGCGCGTCGAGATGCGGGAAGAGGTCCGCCGCATCCTCAAGGAAGCCGGCGTCACGGCGGTGTCGGTCACGCACGATCAGGAGGAGGCGATGTCCATAAGCGACCGCGTTGCGGTGATGAACGAGGGACAGATCGAACAGGTCGGCACACCCGAGGAGGTGTTCCAGCAACCCGAGTCTCGGTTCGTCGCCGGGTTCCTCGGCCACGCGTCGTTCATCTCCGGCACCGTCGAAAGCGACTGTGTCGACACCACCATCGGGTGTTTTCCGCTTTCGCAGGTTCACGGACTGACGGACGACTACATCAACTCGAGGGTCGATCTGATGGTGCGGCCGGACGACATCGAAGCGGCGCCGTGTACGACGGGTGCAAACGGGACCGTCGTCTATCGACGGTATCTCGGTCCGACGGTGCTGTACCGCGTCGAGCTGGACTCCGGAGACGTCGTCGAGTGTATGCACAACCACGCCGAACGGATTTCACTGGACGAGCGGGTCTGTGTCTCGCTCAACGCAGATCACGAACTCGCCTGGTTTCCGCACGGAAAACGGCGCGTGGCCGACGGCGGCCGCGTCGAGTGACAACGGCATGAAAATCGCGGTGGCCGGTGGCGAGTTCTCAGTGGGACAGACGGAGGGTCCCAACCGCCGGCAGAATCTCTTCCTGTTCGCGCTCGTACTCCGTTATTTCGGGGGTTTCGACCGGGTTCGCGCCCCACACCGCAGCGTCGTCTTCATCCGAGAGAGCGGGCGTTTCGCCCCGTTCGTCGGTCACCGGGACGAGCGGTGCACCGAACTCCGCGGGCGTCGACCGGGGTCGCCCGTCGTCTGTCACACGTGACTCCGGTGTGTCGGTGGATTTCGCTGTGTCTCGAGCGGACGATTCGACATCGATCGGAACGATCGGGGCTGCGTACGGGTCGTACATGACGGATGTGTATCGAATCTTGAACAGTCGGTACGATATCGGGGAGTCAAAATCAGACGCGTACAGGTACGGTGTCGAGCATCTCTCCATCACCTGCTATGGACCTATTCTTAATAAATGTTAATGTACTTTCAGAGGACTGTAACGAAGAACAGATATTACCGCATCGGCGTCGTACCCCCGGCCATGCCCACTGACCGCCTGTACCGGTGTCTCGACTGTCTGGAGCACACCATCACGCGTCCGTTCGACACGTCACACCTCTCCGTCACCTGTCCGAACTGTGAGTCCTTCGAGCGATTCATCAACGACGCCGTGTTCGAGAAGTTTCAGTCCTTGGAGGAGTCGCCGCCGGAATCGCTTCGCTGGGAGGAACTCGATCGACAAAAGCAGCTGATGATAAGCGAACGGGTCGTTCGCACCGGCCGATCGGTCGAGGACTTTTCAGTCGACGGTTGAGACGGGTCGAATCACCCGTCGAGGGACTCGTCGTATCGGACGACCAACACCGGACCGACCGAAGCCGAGGCGACCCGGTCGCCCTCGTCGCCGAAGACGAGCGAGCGGATCGAGGGCGCGTTCTCACCCATGACGACGGCATCGTGACCCGGAACCATCTCCATCAGCGCCTTGAACGGCGAGTTGCTCTCGACCAGTTCCGTCGTGACGTCGATTCCCGCGTTTCGAAGTCGATCCGCGTCGCCTTCGAGTCGCCCTTCGTCGGGTTCGGCACCGGCGAAAAACAGCGTGACGCCGATGTCTCGGCCGCCGACGACGTCTTCGACGAACGTGAGGATTCGGTCGGTTGCGACGTCACCCGAAAGCGAGACGAGCAGCCGGTCGACGTCGCCGGTCATGCCGGAGATTGCAAACGCTCGGGCGTCGATCTCGTCTGCGACCCGGGTGATCGTCTGCTCGCGGTTGTGGGTGAAGACGAGTCGATGGTCGGCCGCGCCGCCGGCCGTCTCGAACTCCTGGGTGAGATCCTCCAGTGCGTCGGTTGCCCGCTCCTCGAACTGGAGTCGAGCCTGATCGGGCGGCGTCTGTTCGGGCAACACGTGGTAGCCGAGGACGGTCACGTCGACGGTCCCGAGCAGGTTCATCAGTCCCGGTGACACCGTTTTCCCTTCGAGCACCTCGACGGGAACGAGTACGCGAGTCATACTATAGGGCCCCCTTGAGGGTGATGCCCCGAGCGTAATAGAAGTACCACCCGGAGGTTCCGACGATGACCGCGAGTCCGACCACGATCGAGGTCGGTTGCATGAACGCGATCAGACCGAAGCTCGCAAGCGCGCCGAGTACGGGGATCACCGGACCGCCGGGGACGACGAAATCCAGGTCGTACCACTCCGGTTGATCGCGTCGGATCGCGAGCAACGCAACACACATCAGCCCGTACATGATCAGGTGGAGAAAGGAGGCCACCTCGGCGAGCAGTTGCACCTGTCTCGTGGCCGCGAGCACGACGACGGGGCCGCCGGCCATCCCGAGTGCGACGTGAGGCGTTCCGTATTTCAGGTTGATCCGGCTTGCCCACTTCGGCAGCAATGCGTCCTTCGAGACGCCGTAGATCGCCCGGGACGTGCTCAGGATCGATGCGTTCGCCGAGGACATCGTCGCGAGCAGGCCACCGACGATGATCACGAGCGCGCCGATCCCCCCGAGCAGCTGTCGGCCGACCTCGACCATCGCCGTTTCGCCCGCATCCAGCAGCTGTTGCTGGGTGAAGATGTCCGTGGCGACGAAGATCGTCAACACGTACAGCGCCGTGACGATCAGCACCGACCCGATCATCGCAAGCGGAAGGTTTCGCCCCGGTCGTTTCATTTCACCTGCGACGGTCGCGACCTGTGCGAACCCCAGATACGAGGTGAAAACGAGCGCGGCGACGGACATGATCGGGACGACCTCCCAGACGTTTGCGGCCTCTCCCGGCGGTGTGCCGGCATCGACGATGCCGAACGCCTCGAGCAGCCCGAAGCCAAGAAAGGCGGTGAGCATCGACAAAAGCAGTGCGACGATCCCGTTTTGGAGCTTCGCTGCGTTTTCGGTCCCCGTCACGTTCAAAACGGTGAATCCAATTCCCGCGAGGACGGCGATGGCGGAGACGACGGCGCCCGGACTCGCCGAGATCGTGATTCCAACCTCGGCGAGTGCATCCAAGGTATAAAACCCCAGTCCGACGAGATAAAACGCCGTGGCGAAGACGAGGCCGAACCAGAGGGACAGGCCGATGACCGTTCCGGCGAGCGTCCCGAGTCCGCGTGAGATGAAGTAGTACCCGCCGCCGCTTTTCGGCATCGCGGTTGCCAACTCCGAGGTCGGCAGCGCGACGAGCAGTGCGACGACGCCCCCGATCCCGAATGAGACCGTCGCGGCTGTCCCGATCTGTCCGCCGGCGAGACCGGGGAAGACGAAGATCCCGGCACCGATCATCGTCCCGATTCCGATCGCGAGCCCGCCGCTGAGCCCGAGCGTCCGTTCGAGTTCGGCGTCCTCCGTGAGTGTCGCCTCCTCGGTTTCGACGACGGGTTCGGCGTCGGGGGCCTCCCCCTGTACGTTCGTCCCGCCCGGAGTGTCGCTCATGTAAATTGATTGATGCGCACGAACGAATATAAACCCGGGCTAACCAACAACATTCAACGCTTGTCACGACCGCCACGACGGAAGATGGCGCGAGCCAAAGCCGATCACAGACCCAACATCATATACTGCTCCCGCCAGTATGGTAGATGATGCATGGACGTCGTCTGGCGACGGTGCGTGAACTCATCGTACTCACCACACCCGAAAGCGGGGCCGTTCTCGATCGAATTTCGGCGTGGGCGGACGAAAACGACATCGCACTCACCGTCCTGGACGTCGGTGACGACGTGACGACGGAGCAGTTCGATACGGCACGGGAGACACTCGGTATCGTCGTCGGTGGTGACGGCGTGTTTCTGGAGGCGGCACGGACGTTCACACCGCACAGCATCCCCTTTCTCGGGATCAACACCGGTTCACTCGCCTTCCTCTCCCGCGTGTATCCCGAACAGGCGACGGACGCCCTGACAGAGATTCTCCGCGGTCGAAGTACCGTCCACAGGCGACAGCAGTACCACGTCTCCGGCGCCGACCTGGATACGACCGGTATCAACGAGGTGACGATCGAAACCGTCCCACCAGAGAAATCACACGGACGGAAGGTGTGTAAACTCCACTGTTTCGTGGACACGGAGTACGTCGGGGAGTATTTCGGCACCGGACTCATAATCAGTACGCCAACGGGGAGTACGGGACAGGCGCTGTCGAACGACGGGCCGATCCACTACCCGAACAACAACTTCACCCTCCAGATCGTTCCGTACCAGACCCACAACGTCAGCGCGAAGCCGATCGTCGTGAGCGAGGAATCGACGATCCGGGTGGTGCCGGAGACGGAGGCGATGGTGGTCATAGACGGCGGTCGGCACGTCACGCACGTCGAAGACGAGGTGATCGAGATAACCGGAGCAGAGCGCCCGGTTCAGGTGGTTCGAACGTCGTTCGACGATCCGTTCATGGCCGCTCTGGCCGGAAAACTCGGGTGGAGTCTGCGTGAACTGACCGACGCCGGACCCACCGAAACGCTCCCGGAGACCGCACCGGAGGATTTCCTCACGGTCGCATCGCGGGTCGCACGGGAAGCAGCACGGGCGGCCGGTGAAGCGCTCCGTGAACTCCACGGGCAGGTGGAGCAGATCAAGTACAAATCCGACAAGGCAGACATCGTCACGGAGGCGGATTATCAGAGTCAACACATAATCGAGGCCGTGATCGAAAACGAGTTTCCGTCACACGGATTCCGCTCCGAGGAGGACATGGTCGTCGAGGGGACACCGGAGTACGTCTGGATCGTCGACCCACTCGACGGGACGGGGAACTTCGCACACGGAAACCCGAACTACGCGATTTCGATAGCGATGGTAGACGAGAATCGAGAACCGGTCGTCGGCGTCGTGTACAACCCCGAAGCCGACGAGATGTTTCACGCAGTCCGTGGCCGTGGCTGTTATCAGAACGACGTTCGGGCCGAACCAACCGACCGGAACCGACTCGACGAGGGGATGCTGTTGAGCGGGTACGATCCACAGGGCGCGTTCCTTCGGCAGTTCTACGACGAGACACAGGGGGTTCGGCGGATCGGCAGCGCAGCGTTGAATCTCGCGTACGTGGCCGTCGGAAGCGCCGACGCGGTCTGGGAAAACGACACCTACCCGTGGGACGTCGCGGCCGGCATACTCCTGCTGCGTGAGGCCGGTGGTCGGATCACTGACGAAACGGGATCGGAGTATCGGCTCGTCCTCGACGAGGACGCCACCCGGCGTCCCCTGCTCGGAAGCAACGGCTCGCTGCACGACGCGTTGCTCGCTCACTTCGAACGGTGACTACGATGAAGACACCAGACAGAATCGATCGGCGCACCGTGTTGCGAACGACACCGGCGGTGGCGGCGGTTGCACTCGGTGGCTGTGTCAGCTTCTCCGAGGAGACCGAAGAGTCGGGCGGAGAAGACGGGGATTTCAGGCTCGAAACGGTCGCCGATGGGCTGACACACCCGTGGGGAATCGAGTTCCTGCCGGAGGAGTCGGCGATGCTCGTCACGGAGCGAACCGGTCAGTTGAATCTCCTCGACCGCGAGACGGGATCGATCGAAGAACTCGACGGAACGCCGGAGGTACACGCGGTCGGGCAGGGCGGGCTGCTCGACGTGGCGATCCATCCGGATTTCCCGGCCCAGCCGTGGGTGTATCTGACCTACGCAGCCGAAAACGAGGCCGGAGAGACGGCGACTCACCTCGGGAGAGGCCGATTCGATCGGGAAGGGAAGCGGCTCGTCGACTTCGAGACGATACACGTCGCCGGGCCGTTCGTCGATTCGAGTGGCCACTACGGCTCTCGGGTGCTCTTCGGCCCCGATGGAATGCTCTACGTGACGACCGGCGATCGGCAGTTCAAAGATTTCGGGCCGGATCACGTCTCACAGGACACGACGAACGAACTCGGGGCCACGCTGCGGCTCACGAGCAAGGGATCGATTCCCGGGGACAATCCGTTCGTCGACGACCCGGACGTTCGGGATTCGATCTTCAGCTACGGACACCGAAACGTCCAGGGAATGACCGTCCATCCCGAAACCGGAGAGATCTGGCAGAGTGAACACGGCGAACAGGACGGCGATGAAATAAACGTCCTCGAGGCAGGCGGCAACTACGGCTGGCCGGTGACACACTACGGGTGTAGCTACACGTCGGGCGACCCGATCGGTGAGCAGCCACACGAACGCGACGACGTCGTGAATCCCGTGTACTACTGGGAGTGTGGATCGGGTGGGTTTCCGCCGTCGGGTGCGACGTTCTACGACGGGTCGGCGTTTCCCGACTGGCAGGGGGATCTCTTCGTCGGGAATCTGGCCGGAGAGTACCTCGGTCGATTCGCCGTCGACGGGCGGGCGGTCGAGGAACGCGATCCACTGCTCGCCGGACGCGGCTGGCGAGTGCGGGACGTTGCGGTGGCTCCCGACACGGATCGTCTCTACGTTGCGGTCGACGACAGAGATGCACCGATCGTCCGGCTCGACCCACGGTGAGCGGTCAGGTGCCGGATTTTTATACTACAGTGCCCACGTTTCGAGTGATGGGTTTCAGGTGTCTGTTCGGCCACGATTTCACGAATCCAGAACACGAACAGGAGCGAGAGAGGCAGGACGGTGAACTGGTCATCGTCACACGTGACGTGAGGCAGTGTCGCCGGTGTGGGGAAGAGGAGATAATCACCCAGAATACGGCAGTGGTCGGCCTCGACGAGGACACCCCGAAGAGGACAGACACCGACTCGACGCGATCGGAAACAGAGGCCGATCACCCGGAGAAACGGGACGACACCGCTCCCGAGGAAGGCCGAGTGAGCGACGAGGCGGAGGCGAACACCACCGATACAACACCCACAGCGAGGCGGGACGATTCGAAACAGGCCGCGCTCGATTCGTCTCCCGAGGATGCGGCCGACTCCGTTTCGACGGATCCCGGCGCCGAGGCGAAATCATCGGTGACCCCATCGTCGGATCGAACGAATACGGGCGATTCGAGCGAGACAGCGACGACCGACAGCGAGGCGACGACAGCCTCGGAAGGGTCACAGACATCAGCCTCGGAGGAGTCACAGACGTCAGTGCCGGAGACGAAAACAGATGGGGAAATGAAGCGTGAGTCGGCGGCTGGATCGGCGACCGATACCGAATCTGGGGAAACGGAATCGGAGGCGTTCGACGACGGCCGCCCCGACGACGACGCGGTGATCCTCGACGACACGTCCGAGGAACGGAGCGGGCGGTGGCCGGGAGAGGCGGCAAACGACGGCAAAGGGCCGGAGAAGTGGGAGAAAAATCGGCGGTCGAAAGCCACAGGGGAGACGGAATCCGGTTCAGGTCGATCGGAACGGCTCCGCTGTCCGAACTGCGGGATGACACAGCACGTCGAATCCACTTCGTTACGAACCGGTGACATTTGTCCAGAGTGTCAACTGGAATATATTACGAGGAGACCGGAATAAAGAGGTGGCAGAAGTTCGAAGGATCGGGTATGTCGACGACGGATAGCGACATTTCGGATGCCGGTATCGTTGCACTACAGCTGCTGTTTATCGTCCTGTCCGGGGCCGTCGTGGTCGTCCTGTTCGACGCCTTCGGTGTCACAGCCGGTACCGTCGCCCCGGCCGTCGTCGTCGCCGTCGCCGCGGTGATCTGGGCGCTTCGGATGGCATTTTGAGCCAGATCGACGATCCTGTCAATCCATGAACTATCGTTCCGAACGATCAAAAGATGCATTACCGGCAGTAGTGAATGTCCAACATGGGTCGCTCGATCCGGATCCTGCACGTCGACGACGACGCCGAATTTGGCGAACTCACTGCGGAATTTCTCGAACGAGAAGACGAGCGGTTCGAAGTGATAACGGAGCAAACTGCCGAGGCTGCACTGAGACGACTCACCGACGAGCGGGAGGAAATCGACTGTATCGTCAGCGACTACCAGATGCCCGGAACGGACGGCATCGAATTTCTGCAGACGTTTCGTCGGCAGTTCCCGGATGCGTCGGTACCGTTTATTCTGCTGACTGGCGAGGGCAATGAGACGGTCGCGGCCGACGCCCTCAACGCGGGCGCATCGAGTTACATCCAGAAGGGCACCTCGGAAACCTTCGAATACGTCGCAGAGCGAATCAAACACGACATACGGACGGCGCGGGCAGAGCGTGACAGCGATCGATTCAAAACGCTGTTGCAGGCACTCGACGACCCGGTGTACATTCTCGACACCGACGGTCGGTTCACGTACGTCAACGAGGCGTTTCTCGACCTCGTGGGATACGACAGACGCGAGATCATCGGGTCGAAGCCGTCGATCATCAAGGATCCGGATGCTGTGGCGACCGGCGAAAGAAAGCTCGGGGAGATCCTCTCCGAGGCGGGACCCGATAGCGTCACCTTCGAGGTGGAGATACAGCCGAAGGAGGGTGCTCCGGTGCCGTGTGAGGACCACATGGGCGTGTTGCCGTACGAGGGTGAGCGCTTCCAGGGTTCACTCGGCGTGCTCCGCGATATCTCCGAGCGGAAGGAGCGCGAACGGACACTCGCAAAGGCGAAACAGCGGTATCAGCTGCTCGTCGAGCAGAATCTCGTCGGCATCTACATCGCCCGAAACGAGACGATCATCTACCACAACGAACCCTTCGCGGAGCTGTTCGGGTATCGATCGACCGCGAACGAACTCGTCGAGGAGTCGCTGCTCGAACTCGTCGAGCCGGCCGATCGGGATCGGCTCGCAGAAAACCTCCGGCAGGTCGAAGGCGGCGACGCCGAATCGATCCGGCAGCCGTACATCGCGGTGACGCCCGACGGCGAGACGATCAACGTCGAACTCCTCGGCCGGGGGATCGAACTCGAAGGCGAACCGGCGGTGATCGGAACGGTCGTCGACGTGGGGAAGGAAGAAGAGCAGTACTGGCAGCTCCGTCGGGAACGGGACCGACTCGAGGAGTTTACGAGCATCGTCAGCCACGACCTGCGAAATCCGCTGAACGTCGCCCGCGGGTACGTCGAGTTGGCACAGGCCGACTTCGAGGGCGAGGAGCTGGCCGAAGCGGTGTCGGCGCTCGATCGAATGGAGGAGCTGCTCGAAGACCTCCTCAGGCTGGCGAGACAGGGCGAGACCGTCGACGAACGCGAGACGGTCGGGCTCCGCGGTGTCGCCGAATCGACGTGGCAAAACGTCGCCACAGACGGGGCACAGATCGAAATCACCGCGAGCGGAACGGTCCACGCAGACCCGAGCCGCATCAAGGAGCTGTTCGAGAATCTGTATCGGAATAGCGTCGAACATAGTTCGACGAATAGTCGGACGAAGTCCGACGACACCGGAAGAGCAAGCTCTTCCGAGCCACCGGTCGCTGACGCTCCCGGTGACAGCGTGGAGCACAGCTCCACGAGCAATCGGCCGGAGGCCGAAGGTGACGACGAGGACGAGGTTTCCTCGGTGGTCGTTCGGGTCGGCGATCTGGAGGACGGGTTCTACGTCGAGGACGACGGACCCGGGATCCCACCGGAAGACCGAAACCAGGTGTTCGAGTCGGGCTACACCACCGCAGAACAGGGAACCGGCTTCGGACTGGCGATCGTCGAGGAGATCGTCGAGGCCCACGGCTGGCAGATAACCGTAACCGACGGCCGAGACGGTGGGGCTCGCTTCGAGATCCGGGACGACGAGCGCACGGTTCGGGTGACAGAACCCGGCACGAACCGACCGCCCACAACGGACTGACCGCCCGCAACGGACTGACCGACCCGGGTCGGGGGACCGCGACAGCCACCGAGGAGACACGACCCGTGTGCCGCCACGAATCCGGCAATCGTGTCCGTTTTTCCGGCCGCGCTGCGATCCGCGTATTCGCCGGGTACAGCACCTCAAAGCGCCGAACGCTCCGAGAACCTATCTCAAATACCAGAGTAGCACGGATGGGCGAGGCGTCCGCGGTTGGTGCCGTTGTTTCCCGCTCAGGAACCCATACAGTAGGGGTGGTACTATGACCATACAGCGTATGCTCGAACAACCGACAGACGTGTTCCTGTCTCCGGGTGCGCTCCGTGACACCCTCTCGTCGGTCACCGTCGTCGACACGAGAGATCCACAGGAGTATCGCGCCGGCCACATCCCGGGGGCGATCAACGTACCGCTCGATTCGTTCCGCGACCCGAGTACGGTCACACCCGGGATGCTGCCGGATCCCGAGGAGTTTGCCGAACTGCTCGGATCTGCCGGGGTCACAGCAGACGATCACGTCGTCGCCTACGACGGGGATCGAGGCGTCAACGCCGCCCGCTTTCTTCTCACGGCGGCGGTCTGTGGCCACCGCGGCGAGTTGTCCCTCCTGGACGGTGACATCACCGTCTGGCGACGCGGTCGTGAAACCACGACGAACGAACCGGATTCGACCCCGGTGTGCTACGACGCCGATCCACCGGAGCATCCGCCGATCGCCGACCGGAAGGCCGTCGAGGAGGCGACGGAGCGGGCCGAGGCGAAGCTCGTCGACACGAGGACGGAGGCGGAGTACGATCAGGCCCATATTCCGGGAGCACTGCAGCTAGGATGGGAGGCGCTCGTCGGCCCAGACAGACGGCTCCGTCCGCGGGCGGAGATCGAAGCCGAACTCGAAGAGCGGGGAATCTCCCGGGACGACGAGATCCTGCTGTACTGCAACACCGCCAGACGGCTCAGTCACACCTACGTCGTCCTGCGGGAGCTGGGATTCGAGGACGTCCGGTTCTACGAAGGGAGTCTGACGGACTGGATCCGTCGGGAATCGGCCGGCTGGGATCCGGTGCAGTTACACGAGGCGGTGCGTCAGGTCGCCCCGAAGGGGTTCGACGGGCTCTCCGAGGAACTCGGCGAGGACATCTTCAGCCGCCTCCACCTGCTCGGACTGTACACCCAAAAGCAGGACGACCACTTCATGCTTCGGACGAAGGTTCCGGCCGGGCGTCTGACCGCAGCCCAGGCGAAGACCCTCGGAAGGATTGCCGAGGAGTTTGCGTGTGCACCGCCAGAACACGGCGGTGACGAGCAGAATCCGATCTTCGGCGACGGCTTCCTCGACGTGACGACCAGACAGGGGATCCAGATGCACTGGATCTCACCGGAGGACGTCCCCGAGATCTGGGATCGCTACGAGGCGGTTGGGCTGACGACGCTTCAGGCGAGTGGAAACACCCTCAGGAACGTCGTCTCCTGTCCCACACCCGACCACAGCCACGCCGACACGACGCTGGATCCGGATGCGATCGCCGAGGAAATCGCCGACGCCTTCGAGGGAGAACGTCGGTACGCGAATCTGCCACGGAAGCTGAAGGTGAGCGTCGTCGGCTGTCGGGAGAACTGCGGACGGGCGGAGATTCAGGATCTCGGCTTCCGACCGGCACGGAAGGATGGCCGTGAGGGCTTTCACGTCACCGTCGGTGGCGGACTCTCCGACGGACCGCGCGTCGGAACTGACCTCGGCGTGTTCCTCGAGCCGGATCAGGTCACGCCCGTTACCCTCGCCGCGGCGGAGTTGTTCATCGATCACGGCAGCTACCTCGACACCGCGGTCAACCGTCTGAAGTTCATCGTCGCGGAGTGGGGCATCGACCGATTCCGATCGGAACTCGAGTCGTACCTTCCCTTCGCGTTCGAGGACGGCGGCGAGGATCTGACGACCGGCTACCGGGGTGATCACGTCGGCGTTCAGCCGGAATCCGACGGGACCTACCGGGTCGGACTGTGTCTCCCCACCGGACGGATCGGCGGCTCGGAGTTCGCTCGGCTGGGCGAGTTGGCCGAAACCTACGGCGACGGCCGGCTCCGGCTGACGCCCAACCAGAACGTCGTCCTGACCGGCGTCAGTTCGGAGGACCTAGAGCGGCTCCGGAGTACGGACCTGCTGGATCGGTACAGCCCCGATCCGGGTCCCTTCAGCCGCGGGATCGTCACCTGCACCGGATCGGAGTTCTGCAGCTACGGCGTCATCGAGACGAAATCTCGGGGCTTTCGGTGGGCGCGTGAACTCGACGAGTGGGTCGAGGCCGAACTCGAGGACCCACCCGAGGTCGTCCGGCTCCACATGAGCGGCTGTTCGGCATCCTGTGCACAGCCACAGATCGCCGACATCGCCCTGCGAGGGGAAACCCACCGCGACGAGTCGGGGACGAAGCCGGCGGTCGACATCGGACTCGGCGGCGATCTCGGCGCCGAGACGTTCGCCGACTGGCTGACGACGGAGGTGCCGACCGAGCGGTTGCCGGCGATCGTCCGCCGTCTCGTCACCGCCGCAGACGGCGACGTGAGTGACTTCCTCGATTCGGCCTCGGAGGAACGGCTCTATCGAATCGTGACCGGACGAGCAGAGACAGGACCGATCACGAAGCAAGCGGAGGGAGACTGATGTCGAAATCGAACGATACCTACGAAACGCGATCCCCGTCGGTCGGCAACGACCCACGGGACGATTCGGACGTGAACGAACCGGCCGGAAAGACGTGGTTCCGCGATCTGGACGAGGCGGTGATCGAATCGGGTCGCTGTGTCCAGTGTGGTAGCTGTGTTGCGGCCTGTCCGTCGAACTCACTCGGGATCGACGAACTCGAAGGGCGGCCGACGCTCGTGAAGATGTGTACCGGCTGCTCGCGGTGTTGGGACTACTGCCCACGGGCCGGACTGCGGTACGAACGGGTCCTCGAGACGATCGAGGCCTCCCGACCCGAGCCGGAAACCTACGCCGCCCGGGCAACGGAGTCCGTGGTCCACGACGCCGGAGAAAACGGCGGTGCCGTCACCGCCCTGCTCGCATCGCTGCTGTCGGCCGGAGCGATCGACGGCGCCGTCGTCGCAAGCGACAACGACGCGTTCGGAGGCGAGGCCGCCCTGGTCACGTCACCGACGGAACTGATCGAGACGGCCGGCAGCGTCTACAGCCAGACGATGCAACTGGGGCGTCTCAGAGAGCTTCTGAAGGATTCCGGACTCGAGGACCCGGATCTGGCACTCGTCGGAACGCCGTGTGTCATCGAGGGAGCCGCCGCCCTGCTCGAATTCGGACGCGAGGACGATCTGGCGAGCGTCGATCTCACCGTCTCGCTCATGTGTACGAGCAGCTTCGAGGCCGATCGGCTCCGATCGCTGATCGCAGACCACGGCGTCGATCCGACGGCCGTCGAGGGGCTGCAGGTGATCGGCAGCGCGGTCACGGTCTACGACGAGGACGGCCGGGAACTGCTGTCGGTCGACCTGGAGGACCTCTCGACTGCGGTGTTGCGTGGCTGTGACGAGTGTGCCGACTTCACCGGGCGGGCGGCCGACATCAGCGCCGGAACGATCGGTAGTCCGAACGACGCGACGACGCTGATCACCCGGAGCGAACGCGGAAAGCGGGCCCTCGAAACGGCTGCAGAGGCCCTCGAAATCGAACCGCTTTCGGAGTCCGGCACCGACGCACTGGAAGCCTGGAACCGCCGACGGGCCGAGGAGACGATCCCACGGGACCTCGATCCGGAGGGTTCGCTGTCGATTTCCTACGAGACCCACCGGGCGGCCTACGACGGCACCGATCGCGAACCGGAGCCGCTGAACCGCGCTCGCGTGTATCAGTACGAGGAATGGTGTTGAGACGGCCTGTCGGGATACCGCGGCACCGCGTGTCAGAGGATCCGGACGAATGGCCGTTCGGTGCTGAACTGTAGCGTTCGGGTCGCCCCGACAGCCCCGTCTGGAGCGGCCTCGATCGTCAACCGGAGGTCGCCACCTGTGGTCTGTTCGACGTCGAGCACCTGTCTGTCCATCGATTCGTAGAACTCGATCAGGTCGTCGGGAAGCCGGTGGACGGGGGCACCCTCCAGGAGAAAATCCCGGTCGCCGCGGAAGCAGTCGGTCTGGTACCACCGCCGCAGCGTCCGAGCGTCGGCGGCACCGATGGCGGCTTCGACTGCACCCACGTCGGACATATGAACGGTGCCACGGGCGCGTGAGCGTTCGAGTGCCGTCTCCGTCGCCGTCTGGATGTCGGTAAGCGTCTCGACGTGGAAGACATTCTTTCGCTCCTCCCACCGATCTTCGGTGTCGAGGACGAAAAGTTGGTTGTGTTCGAGGAGCGCATCGAGTGAGGCACCCAGCATCTCGAGATACTTCTCGAGTTCCGTTGGCGAGAGCGACTGTCTCGGGAGCAACACGGCGGTCAGCATGTTGTCGACGACGTCGATGCCGGCGTTGACGAAGAGGCCGTCTGCGGCTCCGTCGGCGTGATACTTGATCAGAGTCCCTTCGCCGTAGAGGACGCCGCCGCCGAGGAGTTCGTCGAGTTCCGGACTCTTCGTGTTGAAATACCCGTCCATGCCGTGTCGGTACCTGTGTACGCGACCGTAACATCAGAGATACATATAGCTGCTGGCCTCGAATTCGGCCCGATGTGGCCACAGCCTCTGCGGGGATCCCGCTGTGGTCCCCGGTAAAAATATATTAACAGGAGTACAGAAACAAATTGAATGCTCAATAAAGGCGACGAGGCCCCGGATTTTGCCCTCCGTGGCTATCAGGGTGGGAAGTTCGACACGTACCGGCTGTCCGATGTCCTCGAGGATGGAAAGAGTGTGCTTTTGACGTTCTACTATGCCGACTTCTCGCCGGTGTGTTCCACACAGATGTGTGACTATCAGGACGCAAACTGGTTCCAGTACAAGACGAACCTCGAAATCTGGGGCATCAGCCGCGACGGCCCGTTCAGCCACAAAAAGTTCGCCGAGGACAACGACCTCGGTTACCCGCTTCTGTCCGACGTCGAGGGCGAGGCCTGTGCGGCCTACGACGCCCTCGAAACCGATGCGACCGTCGAGGACCTCCCGAGACAGGAGATGGACGTAAACGGCATTCCGGGGATGCCACAGCGGTCGGTGTATCTCGTCTCCGCAGATGGAATAATCAACTACGCGTGGCAGGCCGATGACAACTTCGAATCACCGGAAATCAACCACATCCAGCAGGCGATCAAATCGATGTGAACGACAGGGAGTCAGTCCCACAGATCCGGTTGTAGGTCGTCCAGTTCGTCGATTGTTTCTGTGGCCTCCTCGATTGGTTCGGGTCCGATTACTATCTACAGTCCGTCCGGTATGGGTATCTGGGGGCTACAGATGGGTCCCCATTGTCAGGACACCAGCCGGGCAAACGGCGGCTCGTTGATATACTCTACCACCCGGACCGATCCGACGTCGCCGCTCGGACTCTTCTTCAACTGCAGGTACTGGATGCCGTCGTTTTCGACCCAGGTGTCGATGATCTGTGCCGAGGAATCGAGATAGAAGGAACCAACCTCGTCGCTCATGAGGTTGGGATTGTGGATGTCGAAGATGATGTCGTTCCCGCTGACCTGGTTGGTCTGAAGCCAGTACCGAAACGCCCGTGCGTTGTCCTCACCGAGGGACTGGACCATGGCGTCGGTGTGTTTTGCGTACATGATCCCCTTTCCGCGGGCTTTCGTGTTGATGTCTTTTACTGCCGCCCTCGGGTCGGTGTCCTCGTCGCTGAGGTCGTAGATGTTCTCGTGTGGCGGTCTCGATCCGAAGGGATCGAGGATGAACAGCTGATTGTTGTCCAAAAGCGAGGAGAGTGACACGCCGAAGCGGTCGAGGACGGCCTGTGGGAACTCATCGGGCGTGTCGACCCGCGGGACGAGAACGAGAGACATCATCTCATCGAGCGTACTCGACAGTCCGGTGTACAGGAAGAGCTCGATGCCGGCGTTGCCGTCGTGTTCGAGTGTGACGCCACCGCCTTTGATGAGGCCGCCGTCGAGAAGGGAATCGAGACTCGGCATGCCGGTCGGCAGCTTCCCGCCGACGACGAACATCTCGCCGTGGCTCCGCCGTTTCGGGAACACACGCAGGCCGTCGTCGGCGAAGGCGATCATGAAACTGCGGGTGTCGTGGTTCACCCCGCGCATCTTCATCACGTCCAGATACCGCTGGTAGCTCCCTTTGACGCGCTGTCGCCACAGCCGGATCACGCCGTGGACGTGGTACTGGACCAGATCGTCCGTCCCGAGCTGTTCGGCCCCTTCGGCCCTGGCGTGGGTTCCCGAGGATTCGGTCGTAAACAGCGCCGTTGCACCGATGTCGCTGTTGAACGTCTGGATCAGATCGAGGACGACCCGTCTGTACTGTCCCTCCCGTGTCGCAATCGCCTGCAGTCCGGAGACGCTGTCGATGACGACCCGGTCACAGTTGGTGTTGTTCTGGAGGTACTGCCGGAGATTCTCCGGGGTGAAGTCGATTTCCCGGTCGTCGATGTCGGCGTCACCTTCGAGTGTCCGTAGGACGTAGCCACTACCGGACCCGCCCCCGTCACCCCCGCGGTCACTCCGGTAGCGTCGCGTGACGTCGCCGCTTTCGTACTGATCGGTGCCCTGTCCGGGACGGGGATGCAGCGACGTAACCCGGAGATTGTCCGCATCGAGGTCGAAATCGAACGGCGCGAACGAATCCCGCAGTTCGTCGCTCGTCTGTTCGGTGCTGATGTAGATACACTCATCACCCTCCTTGACTCCGGCCTGCAGGAAACCCATCGCAAGCGTCGATTTCCCCGTTCCCGGTGTCCCCGAAACCAATACTGTTCGCTGCTCTGGCAGTCCGCCGTCGAGAATCGAATCGAGCGTGGGGCTGCCAGTCGAAACTGGCATAGATGCGTTAATGCATTACTACATTGATAATACTATGGGATGAATGCGGCAAAATCAGCTGGATTAGACCATACGAAACTCGATTTTGTCCGAGTACTATCGGGAGAACGATCGCAACTCGTGTTCGGCGACGACCTCGATCGACACCGGCGTCCCGTAATCGAGAATTCGGTCGTGGGGGCGGGTGCAGCCGAGTTGGGTCCCATCGGAAAGTTCGATCCGGTAGCTGACCGTCGGGCCGTTGAATCGGCGGTAGACGATTCGGCCGTCGGCGGCCGCGGAATCGGTGGGTTCCAGTTCGATATCGTCCGGGCGGAGCAGGATATCGACCGAACCGGCCGTCGGACCGAGCAACCGATCGGTGTCGATCGGTCCGATCGGCGTCTCGGCTGTCCCGCCGCGGATCTCACCGGTGAGGAAACTCGCCTCCCCGAGGAAGTCCGCGACCGTTCGTGAGGCAGGGCGGAGGAACACGTCGTCCGGCGATCCGACCTGTCTGAGTTCGCCGTCGGACATCACCCCGACGCGGTCGCCGATCGACAGCGCCTCTTCTTGGTCGTGAGTGACCCACACCGCGGTGACGCCGACGTCCCCGAGGATGGATCTGACGGCCTCTCGCATCTCCACCCGCAGGCCGACGTCGAGGTTCGACAGCGGTTCATCGAGCAGAAGCACGTCCGGCTCGGGGGCGAGTGAGCGCGCCAGTGCGACGCGCTGTTTCTGCCCGCCCGACAGCGACGCCGGATAGGTGTCCTCGTACCCCGAAAGCCCGACAGTCTCGAGTAACTCCGCGACGCGTCGATTGCGCTCGTCGTCGTCGACGTTGTACAGTCCGAAGGCGATGTTTTCGGCGACGGTTTTGTGTGGAAACAGCGCAAAATCCTGGAAGACGATTCCGACGTTTCGGTCCTCGATCGATCGGGAGAACTCCTCGGTTGCGACGGTCTCACCGCCGATCTGTATCTCGCCGGCGTCAGGAGACTCCAATCCGGCGATCAGCCGGAGTGTCGTCGTTTTCCCACAGCCGGAGGGACCGACGAGGGTCAACAGTTCACCCTCCTCGACATCGATCGAGAACGCCTCGACTGCGGCGGTCTCGCCGAAGGATTTTCCCACGCCGTCGAGTGTCAGGACCACATCACTGTCGTTCACTCCAGTGGATTTGTGTGTGTCGTCTTCGAACGCCGCAAATCCACCGGCAGAGGGAGAGAAATTCGAGTCGGAGCGACCGGCACCGGTCGTCGTTCCGCCGTCTGTGGCGGTCGGTTCAGAGACGTCCAGTTCCTCGTCGTCGAACTGGATCGATCCGCTGATCGTTCCGCGGCGGTCGTAGCGATCACGGAAGACGACGACGAGCATCGACAGCCCAGAGACACAGATCAACACGAGGGCAGGAACGGCCGCAAAGCCGTACAGCATGCTGCGTTCGATCCGCCAGATGAACGTCGCAAGCGTCTCGAATCCAGCAGGTCCAAGCAGCAGCGTCGCGGGCAGTTCCTTCATCGCGGTCAGGAAAACGAGTGCTGCACCGGCGATGAGTCCGGGAACGATGAGCGGTAACACGACGTGTCGAAACGCCCGAAGCGGCGAACAGCCGAGAGAGCGGGCCGCTTCCACGAGCCGCGGATTGACGTGTAACACGCCAGTTCTGGTCGCACCGACTGCCTGTGGCAGATACAACACGACGTAGGCAAAGACGACGAGCGGGAGCGTCTGGTAGGCAAACGCCGCATAGCGGGTGCTGAAATAGATGAGGCTCAACCCGATGACGACACCCGGAACGGCGTAGCCGATGTACGTCGCCCGCTCGAACAGCGCGACGAGCCGCGAGGAGTACCGCGCCGAGAGGTAGGCAACCGGAATCGCAGCGAGGGCGGCGACGACTGCAGCAGCCGCAGACACCGTCACCGAGTTGATCGCATACGACCAATCGAAGGCGAGCGTCGGCGCGTACACGTCCGGCGTTCTGAACAGCCACATCAGCAACACCCCAACCGGAAACAGGAGACTCACCGCGACGAGGAGTCCACATCCAGCGACAGCAGCGTACTTCCAGCGACCGAGTTCGAGGACGTACTCGCGGGAACTGCCCCGGGCGCTGCCGTGGAGGGTGTCGTCACCGCGGACGCTGGATTCGATGGCGAGGACGAGCAGCGCAATGACGACCAGATGCATCGCAAGCAATGAGGCGTACTCCTGTCCGAAGGCGTTGTACTCGACGTAGATCACCCGAGCGAACACGTCCAGTTGGAGCATCGACGGCGTTCCGAAGTCACCGACGGCATACAGCGCGACGAGCAACGCCCCGGAGGCGATCGCCGGGCGAACGAACGGCAGGACGGACCGGAAAAAGCCACGCCAGGCGCGTTCGTCCAGCGAACGGGCGGCGTCCAGATACGTCTTGTCGAACGATCGCAGTCCGGCCCGCGTCGTGATGTAGACGTAGGGGTAGTTGTACAGCGCGAGGATGAATATAGCTCCGCCGAGGCCGTAGATTTCCGGCAGTGACTCGACACCGAACGGTTCCAGAAGCGTCTGTATCTCTCCCTGTGGACCCCACACGGAAATGTAGGAAAACGCGCCGATGTAGCTCGGGACGACGAGCGGCAGCGCGACGACGACGGCCCAGAAGCGTCGGTACGGCAGGTCCGTGAGTTCGGTGAGACACGCAAGCGGCACCGAGATGAGCACCGAAAGAACCGTGACACCGACGACGAGGGCGAGGGTATTCGACAGAATTCCGAGGGTCTTTTCTCGGAACAGCAGTTCCGCGGCCCGACCCGGATCGACGCTGGCCGCGACGACCGCGACCCACAGGACCGGAACGACGATGATGGCTGCGATCACGCCGGCGAGAAGCGTCGCTCCCAGCGGCGGGTCCTCGGCCGTCTCCGTTGTCGCCGGCGTGTCCGACATCAGTGCGTCGTGTCTGTGCTGTGGTTCGTGTTCACGCTACAACACGTCCAGTTCGCGGAGCATCTCGAGTGTCGGTTCGAAGTTCGCCAGATCGTTGAGGTCGATATCCGGCGGCTGGAGTTCGCTTCGATCCGGAAGCACGTCGAGTGGCTCCACGTGTGGACTGACGGGATACTCCCACGTCGTCGTTGCAAAGTACTCCTGTGCCTCCGCCGAGGCCCAGTGACCGATGAAGTTCGCGGCGGTTTCGGCGTCGTCGCTGTCGTCCATGACACACGCCCCCGGAACGATCGGAACCACTCCGGCATCGTTCGTCGTGAAGGTGATGTCGAGCGGCAACTCGAGGTTCCCCCGAACGACGTAGTGGTTGTAGAAACTCGCGTCGACCTCGCCGCTTCCGGTTGCCTCCGCGAGTGCGCTGCGTCCCCCCTCGTAAGTTCTGAGACCGGCATCCAGCATGTCCCGTATCCAGCCGCGGGTCGCCTCTTCGCCGTGAAGCAGTCGCATCGCGGTCACGAACGCCTGCGTCGAGCCGCGGAACGGCGCCCAGCCCATCCGACCGGCGAGTTCCTCACGCTCCGGGAAAGCGAGGATGTCCTCCGGGATATCCTCGGCGGTGAGCGCCTCCGTGTTGTAGGCGACCGCCCACGAACGTCGGGAGAGACCGAGCCACTGGTCGTCCGGGTCGCGAAGATCCGCCGGACACAGATCGGTGACGTGGCCCGGCAACCCCGTCGTCAATCCTTCTTCTTTCAGGAAGGTCAGCGTTGCAGACTCCGTCGTGTAGTAGATGTCCGCCGGGGTCTCCTCTTCGGTCATGATCGCATTGACGAGATCCGAGGAGTCCGCGTATCGGACGTTCACCTCGAAATCGTCGTACAGATCCTCGATGTACTGGATCAACTCGCCGACTCGACGCTCGCTGCGGCCGGAGTAGACCGTCATCTCGCCGCTGAGATCCGGCAACTCCGCCATCGTCGTTCCGCCGGGGTCGGGCCGCCCCTCGGTGAACTCGGGGTTGCCGAGCACCTGTTCGGATCCGGTTTCCTCTGCACCGCCGATACATCCGGCGAGTGTCGTGATCCCGAACCCTGCTGCACCAACTCCGGTGGTCCGGAGAACCGACCGTCGGCTGAACCCGTTTCCTGTCATCGATACCTGGTACTCAGCGGGGTCTTACATGAATCCTCAGATGCGTATACCCGTTTCCCCCGAAGGATTATACACGGAGTCGTAAATCGTGCGATCAGATCGGACCTCGACGAAGAGATTCAGATTTGATTTATATGTCAAGAGGACGTATCACGACGCGATGGGAGCGGTCGACTCGATCAAACAGCCGGAGTACACGGGCGAAAATCGCTGTACACCGTGTACAGTCGTCAACGTCGGTATCGGGGCCGCGGTTGCGGTCGGTGTCGGTGCTCTGACGAGGCCTGCGGTCGGTGGATTCGTCTTTCTGTGTTCGATCGCAGTCATCTACCTCCGGGGGTATCTCGTGCCGGGAACCCCACGGCTCACGAAGCGGTACCTGCCGCCGTCCGTTCTCCGGCTGTTCGGCAAGGAACCGGTCGTAGACCGACGACGGACGGTCGACGCCGACGTCGATGGCTCACCGCGGGAGTGGCTCGTTGCCGCGGGTGCGCTGACCGACGGCGAGGATCCGAAACTCGAGGATGCCTTCGCCACGAGGTGGGAAACGGCGATCGAAGCGACGAAAGACACCGCGGTCGACGAGGAAGCGATCGAGACGTTGCTCGGGACGGACGACGTGTCGATGCACTCGGAGACAGCAGGCGTCGTCGGCGGAAATCGGTCGGTTCGGTGGCTCTCGGAGGCAGCGCTCGCCGCCGATGTCGCGGCCGGAGAGGTGTTCGCCGAACGGGTCGCGGGCTGGGAGTCGCTGTCTCCGGGAGATCGAATCGAGTTGCTCCGCGGGCTTCGGCTCTTCGTTCGATCCTGCCCGGACTGTGGCGGTGTCACCGAGTTCGCCGAGGAAACGGTCGATCCGTGCTGTGACCGGCCTCACACCCTGCTCTCGGTGACGTGTACGGAGTGTGAAACCGTCGTCGGCGAGGACGTGGTCGTCGGAACGAACGAGACGGTGCCGGCGAAGTACCGGGCGATCACGGGAGAGTGACGCCGATCTCCGGGATTCGGCCCGGTATCGACGACGTCGGGCGGGCGAACCGATATCGGCCGTGGCTGTGAGGCCGTCGGGTCAATCGGACCGACTCTGCTCCGTCTGTGGTTGATCCGTCGCCTGCAGGACGAAGGATCGCTCCGGCGGCGGCGAGGCTTCGAATCGCACGCGCTTTATCAACCGATAGTACTTCCGGTTGCCGCGGTGGTGGTAGTCGACGAGTCCTGCGTCCTCGAGCACCGACAGGTGGTGTGCAGCCGTTTTGCCGTCCATGCCGACGGCCTCGGTCAACTCGGAGACGTACATCGGGCCGTCGGTGAGTTGATGTAGAATCTCCAGCCGCTGGCTGCTCCCGAACACCTTGAACAACGACATAGCAGGCGATACAGCGGGATAAAATAAATACCTGACCCCGGAATCGGAGAGTTCGGGACGCAGTTTTAAATCGGACCGGAACGAATACACTCATATGACGAAAGAGGTTGATTTTCCGAGCAATCAGACGGAAGACACCACGACGATCACCGACGGGTTCTTCGAACGCGAGGTGCGTCTGTCGAGCGATCAGACGGTCGAGTTTCTCAGAACGCTCGCGGACGTGATCGACGACGGCGACGGGGAGTTGCTGGTGAGCGGCGACGACTGGGAGATTCCCTTCGAGTACACCGATCCGGTCGAAGTCGAGGTCGAATTCTCCGGTGGTACCGACCGCGAGTTGGAGATCGAATTCGAGTTCGAGGATGCCGACGACGATGACCGTGGTATCGCCGTGGAGTGATCGGCCGCCGTGTCGGCCGGAACCGAAGACGCCTCCAGCCGATCGGCTGGATCCCTTCCGTCGACCGTGAGTTCACCCGTCGACGGTCAGATCGTCCTGTCCGTGGGCACGATGACAAGTGTCCCGACCGGCCGACTTTCGGAGCTTCTGAACGCGCTGCAGGCGACACTCGAGGAGAAGAGCGACGACTACGACCGCGGGTACGAACGGATCGACGGGGCGAGAGGTCGCGTGTACTATCTCTTCGAGACGGGACACTGGGAGGATCTGGGGGCCGAACTCGGGATCGGCGAACACGAACTCGAGGTGCTCCGGCACCTCCACGGAGAGCAGTTCCGACAGGACGGACGTCGACTCGGTCGCACAGCGGAGTTCGAAAGCGCCCTCGAACTCCGGGACGTCGTGGCCGTCTCGATGGATCCCGAAGGACCGGAGTGAACGAAGCTACCGAAGACGAAGCCTGAGAGCGACGATTCCCGGGTCGAACGCAGGCAAGACGACCGGAGCCTCCGGGAACGACCACGCCGTCTCGAAGCAGACGATCGTACGATCTGGTTACACGCGCCGCTGAGGCTTGCGCTTCTGTGCTGTCGCCACTGTGACACGGCGGTCGGTCGAAAACGGTGGAGCGGTGTTCGCCGTCCGGGCGAAAAAATAAGAGATACGGCCGAAGGCCTCAGTCGTCGGCAGGCGCAGCGGAGTCTCCGGCGGAGACGCCGGTGCCCGGGCCGACATCGATATCCAACTCGTCGAGTTTCTCGTCCGGCACGACGCCGTCGACCCAGCCACGGGCCTCGTAGTACTCCTGTTTCATCAGATCGAGTTCCGCCAACTGTCCCTCGCTGCCACCCTGTGCTGGGATGGCATCCTCGTGGCCTTCGATGAACCGGCCCGGCAGGTCGTCGTCGGCACCGTCGAATCCGGCGAGGTTGTTGTAGTACCGTTCGAGGTTGTAGATCCGCTCGCCGGCTTCCATCAGTTCGTCCTCCGTCACGTCACGACCGGTCATCCCGTTGTACTGCAGGACGTACTCCTCGATGCCCTCCGCGAAGGCGTTGAACTTGCAGATGTCGAAGGAATCCGAGATCGCATGCAGGTCCTGGAAGGTGGCACACAGCTCGCCCTTGCCCTCCGGCTCGTAGGGGTCGACCTTCTCCGGAATGCCGAGAATCTCCGCCGCCGGCGTGTACCCACGGAGGTGACACGCACCGCGGTTCGAGGTGGCGTAGCCGATCGCCATCCCCTTCATACAGCGCGGATCGTAGGCAGCCATCGACTGGCCTTTGACTGCAAGCGAGTTTTCTCTGCCGTCGTAGTCCTCTTCGAGTCCGGCTGGACCGCCGGCGAGTGCGTCGCCGAGTTCGGTGTCGCGGTGGGCGATGTCCCGGAGCAGGGAGATCATCTCGTCGGAGTCACCCCACTCGATGCCCTCGCTGAGGCCGTCGAATTTGCCCTGTTCGGTCATCTCCATGGCCATCGCGATCGTGTTGCCGCCGTCGATCGTATCGATCCCCATGTTGTTACACACCTGCAGCATCGCGGCGATGCGGTCGCGGTCGGTGTGTCCGGAGTTCGGACCGAGTGCCCACGCCGACTCGTACTCGTAGGACTCCGTTCGGACGTTCATCTCCTCGCCTTTGTGCATCGCCTGCACCTCGACTTCCTTCTTGCAGGCGACCGGACAGGAGTGGCAGGTCGGTTCGTCGACGAGGATGTTCTCCCGGACGTTCTCGCCCGAGACCTCCTCGGCGTCGATGTCGCTGCCCTCGGCTTCGGCCATCGCTCGCGTCGAGGAGTACTTGGCGTTTTTCGCCGGCAGACCGTCCATCTCCTCGGTGATGTTCATGAGGACGTTCGTTCCGTACTGGGAGAGACCGCCCTCGTTCGGCGCGGTTACGTCGGACTCCTGGATCAATTGCATCGCCTGTTTGTGACCCTCTCTGAACGTCTCGGAGTCGGCGGGCTTCTGCATCTTCGTCGAGGAACGAACGACGACGGCCTTGAGATTCTTCGATCCCATCACACAGCCGGTGCCGCCGCGGCCGGAGGCACGGTCGTCTTCGTTCATGATGCAGGCCATTCTGACCTCGTTTTCGCCGGCCGGACCGATACCCATCACGGAGAGGTTCTTGCCGTAGCTTCCCTCGACTTCTTCTTCGAGAGCGTCACGGGTGTCGTGGAAGCCCTCACCCCAGAGGTGAGAGGCGTCCCGGAGTTCGACCTCGCCGTCTTCGACGACCGCATAGACGGGTTCGTCGGCCTTGCCTTCGAACAGCAGTCCGTCGAACCCGGCCCACTTGAGCCGCGCACCGGACCAGCCGCCGTGGTGGCTGTCCGTAACCGTTCCCGTCAACGGTGATTTGGTACAGATGGCGATCCGGCCGCTCATCGTCACCTGTGTGCCCGTAAGCGGGCCGTTCATGAAGGCAAGCAGGTTCTCCGGACCGGTCGGGTCGACTACCACGGCGCGTCGTCTCTCGACCACCGTCGACGGGCGAA
>JARWGK010000104.1:0-5915 GCA_040409725.1 Natronomonas sp. | reverse complement strand
GGTTGTAAACCTCCGCCTGCTGTCTGCTCCGCGCTGCCGGATAGCGAGATATTTCAACGGTCGGTGTCTCGATGCCGGTATGGATCTGTCCCGCAGGGACGCCCTCCGGCTGGGTGCCGGTCTGACCGTCGCCGGGGTCGCCGGCTGTGTCGAACAGCGCGTTACCGAGCGAACGACGCGTGACGACAGCAGCGTCGTCTGGCCGCTTTCCCCGCAGGTCGGTGGCGCCCTCTCCGCGCCGGAGTTCGAGGCGTACGTCGACCGGATGGCCGATCAGTACGGCGAACACGGCGTCTGGGGCCGCGATGCCGAGGAAAGCGACGATTTCGAGACGGCATACGTGAGTCGGCTCGCGGCCGTCGGAGAGACGCCGGCGAACCCCGAAGGTACCGAGGTGAGCCTGAATCCGGACGACGTCGACCCCGACGCCCCGCTTTTGTTCTGTGATGCCTGTGTCGCCGTCTACCGAACGGACGAGGACCTCTACCGATACTGGCTGTGGGCCGCGGCCGACCCTGCCGACAGCCGCCTGTTGCGGGACGTCAGTCTGGCCGGTCTGACGGTCGGAGCGACGTTCCCCGCCGGTGGGACGCTCATCGAAGGGGCCAACCCGACCGTTGCGGACGGCGAGGCGACGGCGACGCTCGTCGGTCCGCCGTCTGCGACGTTTGCCGTCCGAGGTGGCGAACTCGATACCTTCAGTGCCCGAGGCGATGCGGGCGATTACCGGCTCCGCTGGCGGGGAGACGTCGAGGAGACGCAGTCGATAAACGCCGTCTGTGAGGAACAGCGGCCGGGTGAGTTCGAGTTCTCCTGGCGGATCGAGGCCGGATATCGGTTCGTTGATACGGTGTAGCCGTATTTTTCTCGCAAACCGATCCGTGAAAGGTAACGCTTACACTACCCCCAGTCCCGATTTGGGATATGTCAGAGACGGTGCTTCTCGTTGGCGGCGGCGGTCGTGAACACGCGATTGCGCGTGCAGTCACGTCCGCGGACGCCGAACTGTACGCAATTGCCTCGAACCGAAATCCCGGGATCGCCGCACTCGCAGAGGGCTTCGAGACGGACGACGAGAACGACCCCGATGTCGTTGCCGAATACGCCACGGAGGTCGGCGCGACGCTCGCCGTCATCGGTCCCGAATCGGCGCTCGAAGCCGGGGTCGCCGACGCACTCGACGCCGAGGGGATCTACGCCTTCGGCCCACAGGCCGCCGAGGCGAGGATCGAGACGGACAAGGCCTTCCAGCGGGAGTTCATGGACGACCACGACATCCCCGGCTGCCCGGAGTACGAGGTCTTCGAGGACCCTGAGGCGGCCGCCGAGTACATCCGCGCCTCTGACATCGACCTCGCCATCAAACCGCGAGGACTGACCGGAGGGAAGGGCGTCCGCGTCATCGGCGATCAGATCACCGCCGAGGAGGGAATCGAATACGTTCTAGAAAGCGACCACGAGGCGTTCGTACTGGAGGAACGACTGATCGGCGAGGAGTTCACGCTGCAGGCCTTCGTCGCAAACGGTTCCTACCGCGTCACACCCGCGGTGCAGGATCACAAACGCGCCTACGAGGGCGACGAGGGCCCCAACACCGGTGGCATGGGGTCGTACTCCGACGCGACTCTGAAGCTGCCGTTCATGGAGGCGGGCGACTACCAGGCCGCAGTCGAGACGATCGATGCGGTCGTTGAGGCGATGCCGGAGTACAAGGGCGTTCTCTACGGGCAGTTCATGCTCACTGCGGAGGGACCGAAGGTGGTCGAGTTCAACGCCCGCTTCGGCGATCCCGAGGCGATGAACACGCTGCCGGTGTTGCAGACGCCCTTCCTCGACGTGCTGACCGCCGCTCGTGACGGGGAGGACCTGCCGGAGTTGGCCTTCAGCGAACAGGCGACGGTCTGTAAATACGCCGTCCCCGACGGCTATCCGACCGACCCCGCGGCGGGAGCGAAGGTGACGATCGACGACGAATCCGCCGGCGAGGCGCTTCTGTACTACGCGAGCGTCGACTCGCGTGAAGACGGCATCTACACGACGACCTCCCGTTCGTTTGCGGTGGTCGGTGTCGCCGAGACGATCACCGACGCCGAGGCGATCGCGGAAGTCGCCCTCGAACGGGCCGGAACCGAGGGACTCCGCGTCCGGCACGACATCGGGAAGGCGGAGCTAGTCCAGAGTCGAATCGATCACATGAACGAACTTCGCGGCGAGTGACTCGGTCGGCCGGGAACAGACCGATGACGACCGCTCACTCCTGGGCTAGCTCTTCGAGTGTGTCTTCTGCGACGTCGATCGCTTTCTGTCGTTTCGCCGGGTAGACCTCGACCTTCGCCCGGAGCATCAACCCGTCGCCGAGTTCGACCTCGCCGCCGAATGCGGCCTGTTTGTCGAGTTGCAAAAACAACGCGCAGTTGTCGTCGATCCGGTCGTCGAGTTCGTTTCGGAGTCGCCGATAGTCGTCAAGCGCTTCGAGTTTCGAAAGCACCGTTCGGATCTCGTCGGCCCGCTCCAGTCGGACGGACAACACGAGGATGCGGTCGCCGTGGTGGCCCTCAGTTTCCTCGCGTTCGATCTCGACGTCCTCCGGGAGGAAGGTTCTCAGCGCTGATTCCACCCGCTTTTCGTCCTCGGTGTCGTAGCAGAACGCCCGGAGGTCGACGTAGTGAAACGGGACAGAACTCATCGGACGCTACTCGTCTGCCGGTTCGAGGTGATCCTCTGCGATCCCCGCCTCCTGGCCTTCCTCGAACTGTACGATGTACGTCGAGTCGCCGAACATCGTCTCGGAAACCTGCGTCACCTCGCCGGTCTCGCCGTCGTAGTCGCTGTGTTCGTCGTGAAACACCACTCGGTCGCCTTTTTCGAATGCCATACCGCGAGATTCACATCGGGACGGAAAAAGCCCGTCGCTTTCTCCAACGACCCGGTCACCACTCGACGCCCTCTCGCGCGTCAGCGTCCATCCGCCGCAGCGCGGCGCGGGCGTTGGCTCCGTCGTAGCCGAACAGCACCGAGTCGGCGTATTCGGCGGCGACCGCGGTCGCATCGATCAGGGCATCGATGTCCACGTCGACGGCGTACAACTCGACGTGTAGCGGAACGGAAACGCGATCCTCGAAGGCAGCAGCGATCGCCTCAAGCCAGTAGGTCGTCCCGTAGGCGGTGTCGTACAGCGGGACGACGAACGCATCGACGTGTGTCGAGAGCGTCTCGAGATCGAGGCCGGATCGCTCGTACAGCCGACGGCCGTAGGGATCGGGATACAGGGTCAGGTAGCTTCGACCGGGGATCCGGTCGGTCGCCTCGGCGACGAAGTCGGTCATCACCGAACGCCGCCACTGTCGTCGGTCTTCGACCGTCGTCTCCGCCGGCGGTGGGCCGTTTCCCTCGCTGTAACGGCGTTCTGCCCACGATTCGAAGGCGTGGTTGCAGCGATCACAGTAACAGTACTCCGGGCGCGGGAATCCGACATCGTCGAGGCGAACGTCGCCGCTTACCGCCCCGGCGTCTTCGATCATCTCCAGAAGGCCACGACGATACTCCTCGTGTGTCGGACAGACGTGTGCCCAGTCGAACTTCTCGTGGTCTCGCGTTGCCCGCCGACCGTCCGGATCGATCGGTGCGAGGGCCGGATTCTCGGCAACCGCGGCGTTGTCACCGAAACAGGAGATCGTACTCACCGCCGTCTCGATCGGCTCCGAGGACCGCCCCGAGACTCCCTTCACCTCGTAAAACGACAGGTCGAACTCCGGCCAGTCGGTTTCCTCCTCGTTTCGGGTGACGAGACCGTACATACGCTCAGTCACGCCTGTACGCCGGTAAGTCGTTCGGAAACGGCACCCGCCGCGGTCGTGTCTCGACCCCCCGAGAACGACGACCGTCCGCCGACGGGCGCCGGCGACACGGCGGACAGCCACCGGCCGAATTCGTTTCGATTCAGTTCGATCTATCGTCTGACCACGTACAACAGTACGACTGCTGCGACGAGGGCTACTGCGAGCACCTTCTTCGACATACAGTACCACACTCGGCGCCCCGGGGTATAGGCTTTCCCCACGCCCCGATCCGGTGTCCGATCTGCGTCGCCGGCTTGAAGCCACCGTCTCCCCTATTCGACCACGTGCACGAGGTGACCGCGGCCTACGGCGCGGCGGCCATCGGCGGCGTCGGCTCCGCCCTCGTCGGTGCCGTCTGGCTCGTCAACCGTCGTCTCGAAGACGATTTCGACCTTCGACACCGAGAAGCGGCCGCTGTCGCCGGAACATCGTTTCTCGTCGCGGGACTCTTCGCCGTCATGGGTGCCGAAGCACTCGCTGCGGCGACGAACGGGAGTCACCTTCGGCTGATCGGTCTGTCCCTCCTCGGTGTGTCGCTGTGGACGCTTTCTGCTTCGCTGCTCCTGATAAAACCCGTTCGGTGGTACATCGAGTGGGCACGACGCCCGGCCGTGTTGCGGGAGTACGACGGCGAGGGGCACTGATCCGTCTCGCCGTCAGTCGACGCTTATGTGTGCCGCGATCGACTCGCGGATGATCGTCTCACAGTAGGCACAGCGGACCCCTTCGTCGAGCACCTCGAACTGCGTCTCGATCGGCTCGTTTGCGGCCGTGATGCAGTTTGCGTTCGGACAGGACAGGACGCCGGTGACGGACGACGGTCTGGAGACGCGGTGTTTTTCGATCACCTCGAAGGCTCGGACGATGTTGATCGTCGCCGCGGGTGCGATGAGCGACAGCACGTCGACCTCGTCCTGGCTCAACTCTCGTCCCTCGACTTTTACGATGTCCTTCCGACCGAGTCGATCCGACGGGACATTCATGCCGACGGATATCTCCTCGCCGGAGGTCCCGTCGATGCCGAGGATGGCGAGGACGTTCAACGCCTGTCCGCTCGCGATGTGGTCGATGACGGTTCCGTCTTCGATCTTCGAGACGCGCAGTTCGTGGTCTGGATCGCTCATAGCATCGCCTCCAGAAGCGCCATTCGGACGGGAACGCCGTTGTGGGCCTGTTGGAAGTATGTCGCGTGGGGTGTGTTGTCGATCGCCGGATCGATCTCGTCGACCCGGGGCAGTGGATGCATCACCGAGAGGTCGTCTCCGGCAGCCTCGAGGGTATCGAGGTCGATCTGGTATTCGCCCGCCACCTGACGGTACTCGTTTTCGTCGGGGAACCGCTCACGCTGGATTCGGGTGACGTACAGCACGTCGAGGGTGTCGATCACCGCCTCGATGTCGGTGTGTTCCTGTACCTGAGCCCCGGACTCGTGGAGATCGTATCTGACGCCACGGGGGAGGCGGAGTGACTCCGGACTGATGAAATGCTGTGTCGCATCGAAGTTCGTCAGAGCGTGTGCAAGAGAGTGGACCGTTCGGCCGTACTTCAGATCGCCCATGATGCCGATCGAGAGGTCGTCGAACCCGGCCGTCTGGCGGATGGTGTACAGATCCAAAAGCGTCTGTGTCGGGTGTTGCCCGGCCCCGTCTCCGGCGTTGATGACCGGAACGTCGACGAACTCACTCGCGAGCTTTGCGGCTCCCTCACTCGGATGACGGAGGACGATCGCATCGGTGTAGCCTTCGATGACCCGAACCGTATCCGCCAGCGATTCGCCCTTCTGTACCGACGACGACTCGACACTTCCCATATCGACCGTGTCGCCGCCGAGACGCTTCGCTGCGGTGTCGAAGGACATCTTGGTCCGGGTGCTCGGCTCGAAAAAGCAGAGGCCGAGCAGCGTCCCGTCTGCGGCCGTCGCCACCGAGGCGGGATCGGCGGCGATCGAAGCCGCCCGGTCGAGAAGGGCCTCGATGTCGTCACGCGACAGCTGTTTTGCACTGATGAGGTGATCGTGACGCATTGGTTGATTGCCGCCGGCCACGCTATTGAATCTCCCGACCTGCGGTAGTCACG
>JARWGK010000103.1:0-6062 GCA_040409725.1 Natronomonas sp. | reverse complement strand
TCCTCCGTTTCCGTCCCGGCGAGGTCACTCAGCGAGTCGATGACGACGAGGTTTCCCGGCGCGTGTCTGGTCAGCCGATTGCCGAGTGCCTCGGCGATTCCGCTTCGTTGCTGTGATTCGCCGAGCTGGCTGATGTCGATCGTCCGATCGGCGTACCACTCCCGGGGAACCGGGCTGAGGCGGAAAAACTCCGGCGAGAGGTCGTGAAACGTCACCGGAGACAGCCCCTCATCGACGATTTCGTCGTCCATCACGAGCTTCATCTCCTTGCGGATCTGCCGTTCGGAGGCCGAAAGGGAGATGTAATGCACCTCCTCGACCGGCATCGACTGCTCGGAGCCGTAGTACAGGGTGAAAAGCTCCGAATCCGCAAACGAAAGGCCGCTCATCGCCGCAGCCGTGTAACTGAACTCCCGGGACCCAGCACCGGCCTCTCCCGAAAGCAACACGACACTCCCGGGAGGCGCCCCGCCACCGATCGCGGTGTCGAGTCGCCGAACACCGAACGGGATCCGTTCCATACCCTTCGTGGGTTCCCCAGAGACAAAAATACCCGCTCCGATCACCGCCGCAGTACGCGCGTCGTGGCACCGCCCTTTGCCGGTGATACCGTTCGCACCGTGCCGTCGATACCGATCGATTCGAGGGCGGATTCGCCGGCCGAGCGGGCGACGGCGGCTCGATCGGTGTCGGTGACGCCGTACACCGTCGGTCCCCACGAGGACTGACCGACGCCGTACACCCCCGGCGTCTCCCGCAGCGTTTCGATCAACGCGCCGACGGGTGGGCGGTACACACCGCCCTGTTCGTCGGCATACCAGATCCCGTTGAGCCGACCGAACTCCTCCAAGGCGCTTCCGAAGGCAGTCAGCCGTCCCTCGGCTGCCGCCGGGAGCAGACGCTGGACGAGCAGCGTCGTGAGTTCGTCGGTGATGGCCGGATCGGCGTTTTCGACGACGCTCCGCATACTCTCGTCTTCTCCCTGTCCACTTCGGCCGGCCTCGACGTTCGGCACGACGAGCAGGAACCGCCAGTCTGTGGGTAGTTCGTGTCGGGCGACGACCGGTGGGACCTGCCAGTCACCCGGCTCCGGTCGCTCCGTCGTGAACCGTTCCGTCGGGTGGCCCCCATCGACGATGAAGCCACCGCGCTCGAAGGCGGCGACGCCGACGCCGCTTCGACCGCCGCGATCCATGGCCGGTGCCCGCGACCGCACCTGTGGCGACTGGTCGTACGACGCCGCGACCGCCGAAAGCACCGCAAGCGCCAGTTGCGTTCCACTCCCCAGTCCGACGTGTCGGGGGAACGTCGTCTCCAGTTGGACGTCTGCACCCTCGACGCCGAGGATCTCACACGCCCGTTCGGCGTACCGCTCGACCGGCGCTTCGGCGGGGGTGATCTCCGCCGCCGGTTCGGCGACGACCGTTATCTGCGGCTCGGAAAGTGCCGTCCCGACGCCACCGTAGAGCCGTTCGCCGGTCAAGGAGAGGTTACAGAACCCGGCGTGGAGCCGCGCACCCGTCGTCACCTGTACCCGTGGCATGCCCGTCCCTTCGGCGGTGAGGACCCTGTGCGTTTCGCCACCGGCAGCGACGCCGCCGCCTTCGGCACCGCGCCGGTCGCCGGTTTCTCCTGCCGGGATGCTCCAGTCACATTAAGTCGATGGGCGCCCATCGGCCGGTATGAGCAGACAGCAGCAGCCGAAGCGTGATGGTTCCGACAGCGAACGTTCAGAGAAACCCGAACACCTTCGCAGTCGTGAGGTGACCGAGGGTCCAGAACGGGCACCACATCGATCGATGTTCCGTGCGATGGGGTACGACGACGAGGACCTCTCTTCGCCGATGGTCGGCGTCGCAAACCCGGCCGCCGACATCACACCGTGTAACGTTCACCTCGACGATGTCGCCGATTCGGCGATCGACGGCATCGAAGCCGCGGAGGGGATGCCGATCGAGTTCGGGACGATCACGATCTCGGACGCCATCTCGATGGGGACGGAGGGGATGAAAGCCTCACTCATAAGCCGGGAGGTGATCGCCGACTCCGTCGAGTTGGTCGCCTTCGGCGAACGGATGGACGCCCTCGTCACCGTTGCCGGCTGTGACAAGAACCTGCCGGGGATGATGATGGCCGCGATCCGCACCGACCTGCCGACCGTCTTCCTCTACGGTGGCTCGATCATGCCCGGCGAGCACGACGGTCGTGAGGTGACGATCCAGAACGTCTTCGAGGGCGTCGGGGCCGTCGCCTACGGCGACATGACCGAGGACGAACTCGACGAACTCGAACGCAACGCCTGCCCCGGAGCCGGCTCCTGTGGCGGAATGTTCACGGCGAATACGATGGCCTCCCTGTCGGAGGCGATCGGCCTCGCACCGCTCGGTTCGGCCAGTCCGCCGGCCGAATCCGAGGAGCGCTACGAAACCGCCGAACGCGCCGGCGAACTCGTCTTGGAAGCAATCGAAGAAGACCGCCGCCCCTCGGAGCTCCTCTCGAAGGAGAGCTTCGAAAACGCGATCGCACTACAGGTCGCCCTCGGCGGGTCGACGAACGGCGTCCTCCACGTCCTCGCCCTCGCGGCGGAGGCCGGCATCGACCTCGACATCGAGGAGTTCGACGAGATCAGCCGTCGGACGCCGAAGATCGCAAACCTCCAGCCCGGCGGCGAGCGCGTCATGAACGACCTCCACGAGATCGGCGGCGTGCCGGTCGTCATCCGTCGGCTGCTCGAGGCGGGTCTGTTCCACGGCGACGCGAAGACGGTCACCGGTCGGACGATCGAAGAGGAGATCCGCCACCTCGAGGCAACCGGTCAACTCCCCGACGACGACGAGATCGACGTCGACTTCCTCCACACCGTCGACGACCCGATCCACGAGGAGGGGGCAATCAAGATCCTCACCGGCGACCTCGCCCCCGACGGCGCCGTCCTGAAGGTCACGGCCGACGACGGCTTCTACCACGAGGGTCCGGCCCGCGTCTTCGAAGCCGAGGAGGAGGCGATGGAGTACGTCCAGGAGGGCCACATCGAATCGGGTGACGTGATCGTCATCCGCAACGAGGGGCCACAGGGCGGTCCCGGGATGCGGGAGATGCTCGGCGTGACGGCAGCGGTCGTCGGCGCCGGCCACGAGGACGACGTGGCGATGCTCACCGACGGACGCTTCTCCGGTGCGACCCGTGGGCCGATGATCGGCCACGTCGCCCCGGAGGCCTTCGTCGGCGGCCCGATCGGTGCCATCGAGGACGGCGACCACATCGAGATCGACATCCCCGGCCGGTCGATCGACGTCGATCTGAGCGACGAGGAATTGGCCGAACGACTCGCGGACTTCGAACAGCCCGACCCGTCATACGACACCGGCGTCCTTGCGAAGTACGGCAACGCCTTCGGATCGGCGGCAAACGGCGCGGTGTCGAACCCCGGCGCAAGAGAAGACTGAGTCACCCCTTCGAGCGGTCACCTCGTCGTGGCGGCGACGGAAAGAATCACAGACCGCACAGCCAGGTTCAGTTGTACACGGCCGGACGGAACGTGACGCCGGAGATCTCGAATCGAGTGCCGTCGTCGCCGTCGGTCGCCGAGATCGTCCAGCCGTGTCCGAGGACGATCTGCCGGGCGACGTTCAGCCCGAAGCCGGTGTTCTCATCGACCGTCGTGTAGCCGGTATCGAAGATCATCTCTCGTCGGTCCTCGGGAATCCCCGGTCCGTCGTCCTCGACGTAGATCGCCGAGTCCGTCGTCCCGACGCGGACCGTCACCGGGCCGTCTGCGTGTTCGATCGCGTTTTCGATCAGGTTCTCGAAGACGCGCTGTAGCTGTCTCGGATTCGCCTCGAACTCCTTCGTGTCCTCGACGTGGAGTTCGGCCCCGTCGGTTTCGATCAACTGCCAGGCCGACTCGACGATCGAGTCGAGGGCGACCTGTTCGGTTTTCTCGACCTCGGAGACGTTGTCGGCGAGCGTCTCGACGTTGTCGAGCAGTACGTCCATCCGTTCGAGTGCGGACTCGACCTTCCGGAGGTACGACTCCTCGCCGGTGTCGCGGTACAGCTCCACCGCCCCCGTTGCGACACTGATCGGATTCCGGAGGTCATGAGAGATGGCCTGCCGCGTGTCCTCGAGCTGTTCGTTCTGCTGTTTCAGCTCCTGTTGTTTCTGTTCGAGCTGTGAGATGTCCCGACCGTAGACGACGAAGCCGTTGATCGACTCGTCGTCGAACATGTTCTTCCCCCGCGCCTCGACGACCGTCCACTCCTCTTCGGGATGCTCGAAGCGGAACTGGATCGTCGGCTCCATCTCCGGGTTCTCGATGGCGGTGAAAAACGTCTCCATCGCCGCCTGTCTGTCCTCCGGCGGCATGTAGTCGAATGCGACGGTTCCGATCAACTCCTCCTGTTCGTAGCCGAGGACGTGTTCACACGCCGGCGAGATGTACTCGAAGCACCCACTTTCGTTGACGATCGCAATGACGTCGATCGAGTTCCTGACGAGTTTGCTGAACTTCTGTTGGGACTGTCTGAGCGCCTTCGAGGCGTGGTGCTGTTCGACGGCGTTGATCAATCGATTCGCCAGAATCGAGTACTGGGCCGACCCAGTTTCCTTCTGGAGGTAGTCCGTTACCCCCTTGGAGATGGCCTCACTCGCGATCGTCTCGCCGCCTTCGGCGGTGAACAGAATGAACGGAATATCCAGCCCTTGCTCCTCACGAACTTCCTCCAGAAACTCCAGCCCGTCGGTGCCCGGCATCTGGTAGTCACTCACGATCGCATCGACGTGATTCGACCGCAGATACGACAGCGCCGCCTCCGCGTCCGTCTTCGTCGTCACCTCGAAGTTCTCCCGTTCGCGCTTGAGAAACGTCGCCGTCAGATCGAGCAAACTCGGATCGTCGTCGACGAGCAGCACCGACACCGCAGACAGATCCCGCTCGTCGAAGATCACCGGCACGTCGTCGATGATTCGATTCAACGCCCCTGCATCCGGTCCCGCCGGTTCATTCGCCATCGGATCGTCACTCGTCGTCATCGGTTGCCTCCAGTATCAACGAAAAGTACGGCACGAGCGCCTCGATTCCCTGCTCCCAGTGTTCTTCTGTCTTCATGTCGTGTAACTCGAAGGCCAGCATATACCGCATCGGGTCCGGTCCCGGCCCGGATTTCCCCGCCCTGGGCTTGTCCGGATACGCCGGATCGTCCAGCGCCGCCCGGAGTTCGTACACCTGCGAGCGAACGAACGGCGTCCAGTAGTCGCCGCCGGCTTTGTGCTTCCGCCACGCCTCGGCTTTCGTGATCGCATACGCCTGCTCGGCCCCGATGATCGCCGCCCGCCTGCGGAGGTGTTGTCGCGGTTCGCTGTAGTCGGCCGTCCTGAGGCCCTCCTGATCGAACGTCCCGTCCCGGAGATACCGCAGTTCGACGTCGTCTTTCGCTTCGAGGGCGTCGACGAACGCCTCGGCTGCGAGTCGGAGGTTCTCGTCGCCCAGTTCGGAAAACTGGTGTCTATCGACGAAGGTGAACGCCTCGACGGCCTCGGCGTGGTCGCCCACGTCGTGGGCCTTGAACCCCTTCGCCAGCATCTCGGCCATCCCACGCGCCATCTCCCGCGTCTCCTCGCCCCGCTTCCGCCGACTCGCTTCCATCTAGTGTGTATTGCTCCCGCACACATCAAAAAGGTTTGTTACGGAAAATTCGAGGCGAAAGACTCGCCCTTCAGGGCGGAGATAAAGCTGACGTGACATACCACTTTCCACGTTACTGTGGCCCTCTGCAATCCCAACATTTATGATATTTGACTGTAAATAAGTGGGTGTGAGCGACCGGCCACAGCGAACGAATACGTACACTGCTGAAGCAACCACTGACAGGTATCGGCAGTGTTTGTTCGACTGGCTGGCCGCCCAACCACCACTCTGGAATCAGATCACCTACCGACGCCGACAAGCGTACTTCAGCGATGACGGTGACGTGTGGGACGCCGACTACACCGACCTCTACGACGAGTATGCTCCCATCATCGGGAAAGCGACGTGCCAACAGATTGCTCGCAAGAATAGCGAA
>JARWGK010000102.1:0-26788 GCA_040409725.1 Natronomonas sp. | reverse complement strand
TCGAAACCACGTTGTGGCCCGTCCGGAGGTCGATGTCGCGTTCCTCCCGGAACTCCTCGGGCGTGACGGAAACGAGGTCCTCCAGGGACTGGATCTCTCCTTTGATGTAGTACGGTAGCCCACAGGCACCGTAGGAAACCCACTGGCCCCGTTCGAAGACGACCACCTCCAGATCCGGATCGTCTCGCTTTGCTTTACTCGCAGCCGACATGCCGGCTGCGTCACCGCCGATGACGACAAACGTGTCTGTCACTGTCGAAGGATTCAGCCGAGACGATCATAAATGTCCGCGGGTCGTGTGTCGGTCGCGTCGACCCACCGACGCGGCGGCGTTACTCGAAGTCGGTGATCGAGGCGTCGCCGTCGTACAGTGGGAACTCGGCACACAGCGCTTCGACCTCGGCCGCGGCGTCGGCCTTCAGTTCTTCGTCGTCGGGTGCGTCGACGATTCGGGCAATGATGTCGGCGATCTGCCGGCACTCCGCCTCGCCGAAGCCACGGGTGGTGAGTGCAGGGGTTCCCGCACGGATGCCCGAGGGATTAAACGGCGAACGCGTCTCGCCGGGGACAGTGTTTTTATTCAGGACGATACCGATTTCCTCGAGAGCCTCCTCGGCGACGGCTCCGGGGGTGTCCGGATGTGAGGGCCGCAGATCGACCAACACGAGGTGTGTGTCCGTTCCGCCGGAGACGAGCGAAAAGCCGTGTTCCTGTAGCCGCTTTCCGAGTGCCTCGGCGTTGTCGACGACCTGTGCGGCGTAGCCCTCGAATTCGGGTTCCAGGGCCTCGGCGAAGCCAACGGCCTTGCCGGCAACGTTGTGCATCAGCGGGCCACCCTGCCCGCCGGGGAAGACGGCGGCGTCGATGTCGTCGGCGTACTGTTCGTCACACATGATGATGCCGCCGCGGCCGGCGCGGATCGTCTTGTGTGTCGATCCGGTGACGAAGTCCGCGACGCCGACCGGCGACTGGTGGACGCCGGCGGCGACCAGCCCGGTGATGTGAGCGATGTCCGCCAGGTGGTAGGCGTCGACGGCCTCGGCGGCCTCCTGGATTCGGTCGAACTCCACCTCGCGGGGATACGCCGAGTAGCCCGAAACGATGATGTCGGGATCGAACCGTTCGGCGTGTCGACGGAGTCCCTCGTAGTCGATGTAGCCCGTTTCCGGGTCGACCTCGTACTGTTCGACCTCGAACAGCTGGCCGGCGAAGTTCGCCGGGTGGCCGTGTGAGAGGTGGCCGCCGTGGGTCAGATCCAGCGAGAGGATCTTATCACCCGGCTCGAGGACGGAAAGATACACGCCCATGTTGGCCTGCGTGCCGGAATGTGGCTGGACGTTGACGTGGTCGGCCCCCCACAGTTCCTTCGCCCGATCGATGGCGAGTTGTTCGATCGTGTCTGCGTGTTCACAGCCGGCGTAGTAGCGCTCGCCGGGGTAGCCCTCGGCGTACTTGTTCGTCAGTTCGGAGCCCTGTGCCTCCAGTACAGCCTCCGAGACGTGGTTTTCACTCGCGATCATCGCGAGCGTGTCGCTCTGTCTGGCGCGTTCGGCTTCGAGTGCATCAGCAGCCGCCGGATCGATCTCACGGATCCGTTCGTAGCTCATACTCCTACACTGTGTCCTGTAGCAAAGAATCTATCTTTCGACACCGATCGTTTGCGTCGTCGCCCTCTCAGATGGGGCCACCCGGCGGCCTCAAGGCGACCGGTGACGCCTTCGAGGGCCACCGGCCACAGATAATATCAAATAATCCATAGAATGTGTATCGATCGCAGAACGGTAACACGACACAACACATCACTCACACAACCAAATCGGTCGAAACGACGCGAGCGTTTATATATCCACCCGCGTCGCACACAACCACCGATGGACAGACAGACGGTCGACGACATGGTGTTGCAGGCGATCTACGACACGGTTGAATCGACGGACGAACAGCTGTTCGTCGTCAATCCGAACACGACGGCGACGATCGATGCGGTCGTCGAGGCACTCGATACGCTCGATACGTTACAGATTCGGATCCTGGCGGGTGAATCGACGCTCTCGAAGCTGAACGGCGCATTCGAGCTTCGCGCACGCCTCGCGAAACACGCCGGATCCGGACGGCTGTCGCTGCATCGGTACGACGGATCGACGAACACGCTGTTGGTCGATCGAGACGCCGTCGTCCTGTTTTCGGACATCGGTGACGAGACGATCGAGGTCCGCAAGGCTCACTCGCAGTTTCTCACCGACAAGTACGAACAGTTCTGCACCGAGGCCTGTGCCGCAACCCGGGTCGATCTCGATACCCCGTCGATCACGCGGATTCGATCGACGCTTTCCGACGCCCTCGGCACCGATCCCGCCGAGGAGTTCGATCGGGTTCTCAGACTGTTGCCCGACTGTGCAGATTCGGATGCGGCGACCGTCGCGTTGCTCGTCGCGGGTCGACACGAGAAGCTCTACGGCGATCTCTCCACGTGGGGAGAAGCACTCGGTGTCGCATCGAACGCGACCTTCTCGCGCAAGAAAACCGAACTCATAGAGGAACACGGACTCATCGAGACCGAGGCGATATCGCGGGACGTCGGACGGCCTCCGCTGCGTCTGCGGCCCGCAGATACGTCGCTTCGGGACGCCAGTGTCGACGATCTTGCCGATCTCGCAAAGTCGGTACTGTAGCCGCTCCGACGACAGGCGGAGTTTTAACACCGACGGCTGCCGAATCACGCACATGACAAAAGCGGGCGCGACGAGGCTGGTACCGTGACCGAGGTCGGCGTCGTCGGAACCGGACCGGCCGCCGAGGCCGTCAGAACAGCACTCGGAGACACCGACGCCGCGGTGCGGACGATCGAGTCGACCGCGACCCGATCGGTATCCCTGGCCGTCGTCGTGGCATCGACCGGATCGGAGTCGCTGTCGGCGGCGACCGACGACGCACGGGCGACGGGAACACCACACGTCGTCGTCGAACTCGGTGGAATCGGTGACCGGGCGGTTGCGGACGTCGACGCCGCGGTTTCCGGTCATACCGAAGAGACGGCGTGTTACGACTGTCTCTGCACCCGGATCGGGGCCGCCGATCCGGAGACCGACGACGGAGCGACGACGGCGGCGGACGCTCGACTCGCCGGCGCCGTCGCCGGACGCAGCGCCGTCGAACTGCTTTCGGACGCCGAATCCGACACCGCCGGGACCGTCGTCGAACTTCCCTACACCGAGCGGCGGCTACTCCCCGTTCCCGGCTGTGACTGCGGCGACGGCCTCGACCGCCGACTCCGGCGAACACAGGACTCGCGCGATCTCGGCGCCGCAATCGCCGCCGCGGAGATTGCCTTCGACGAGCGCCTCGGGCCGATCGATTCGATCGGCGAAGCCGAGTCCTTCCCGGTGCCGTACTACCTCGCCTCCCTCGCGGCGACGCCGTTTTCCGACGCCGACGTCCCGGAACACGCCGCCGGCGTCGCCACGGAGTGGGATCCCGCATTCATGAAGGCTCTCGGTGAGGCGCTCGAACGGTACAGCGGCGGGGTCTACCGCACGTCGACGTTTCTGGAAACTCACCCGAACCCCGTGGACCCGGCGCGGTTCGTCCAGCCCGATCCGGTGGCCGAGGACGTCGGATCGTGGTATCCGGCCGAACACCTCACGAGCGGCGAATCGGTCGGACTTCCCGCCGAACTCGTCGTGTTCCCGCCGCCGACCCGCTCGATCCGACCGGCGATCACGACCGGACTCGGCCTCGGAAACGGTGGCATCGAAGCGCTTCTCTCGGGACTGTACGAGATCATCGAACGGGATGCGGCCATGCTGTCGTGGTACTCGACGTACGATCCGCTGTTGATCGACCTCGACGACGAGCGACTGACGACGCTGCGTCGACGGCTCCGAAGCGAGGATCTCTCGGTGACGCCGCTTCTGTGTACCGTCGACGTGGACGTGCCGGTCGTCGCGTCGTGTGTCCACCGCGACAGCGAGTGGCCCCGGTTTGCGACCGGGCTGGCCGCCGACCTCGATCCGGCCGACGCCGTCGTCGCCGCCACCGAGGAGGCCACACAGAACTGGCTGGAACTCCGCCGGATGGGTCCCGAGCGGGCCACGGAACAGCCGGGGGCCATCGGTCGCTACGCCGACTTCCCGGAGGCTGCTCGGTCGTTCGTCGATCCGTACACGAAGGTCTCGGCCGACTCCGTCGGCGTCGACGATCCACCGTCGGGAGCGGCCGAACTCGACGCGCTGCTCTCGGCGATCGACGCGGCCGGTCTCGACGCCTACGGCGCGCGTCTCACTCCACGAGACGTCGAGAGCCTCGGCTTCGAGGCCGTTCGTGCCGTCGTCCCCGCCGCACAGCCGCTTTTCACCGACGATCCGTACTTCGGCGAACGGGCGAAGTCGGTGCCGCGCTCACTCGGCTTCGAGCCACGCCCGGAACGGGAACACCACCCCTTTCCGTAGCGCTCGTGGACCACAGCCCACAGCTACTTCCCTCCCGCCGACCCGAAATCACACGTGAACACGGAGCCACTCACCGACAGAGATTCGCTTCTCGCCGGAACGGTCGCCGGAGTCGGAGCCTGGGTCGTCGGATACGTCGTCGTCTACCTGATTGCCGGAACTCGGATCGAGGAGTCCGTTCTCAACCGGTTCGTCGAGGCCTTCGGCGGCGAATCGGCCACCTACGAACTGGTCGGATGGGTGTTTTTCGACGCCCACTTCGTCGAGACGGTCGTCGACGTTCAGATCGCCTTCCTCGACTCACAGAGTACGGTGCGTCTCGTCGGCGGCGAGGACGGGTTCACCGCAGCGCTGTATCTCGTTCCACCGGTACTGCTGCTCCTCGCGGGAGTCGTGGTCGGACGTCTCTCGGGGACGACCGAGCCGGCAGACGGTGCGGTCGCCGGGACGTTCGTGGTACCGCCGTACGCTTTGTTCTGTCTCCTCGGTGCCGTCGTCTTTCAGGTGTCCGTCGGTGGGTCGAGCGGTGGGCCGGGACTTCTGGAAGCCGCTTTCGTCGCCGGCATCCTCTATCCGGCGGTTTTCGGTGGCGTCGGTGGTGCGATCGGTGCGGCGACGGCCGACGAAGGAGCCGATCGGCTCCGGTGAGGACGACCCAACGGCCGGTCACTCTTCGGTGTCGAGCGGCGTCTGCAGCCGACGGGCGAGGAGGACGAACGCCGACGAGGCGATCAGATACAGCTGCCAGCCCTGGACGGCGATCGGAAAGCGCCGATCGACAACGTCGTCGTCCGGGGTTTCGCTCGGTTCGGCGGGATTGCCGACGTGGGTGTCGGCCGTCGTCCCGCCGGCACCGACGTCGACCTCCACGTCGGCCGTTCCGTCGGCCGCCGTCGTCTCCTCGAACTCGACGAACGTCTGGACCAGCCCCTCCGTCGTCGAGAGGTACATCTCGCCTTCGAGTCTGAAAAAGCGGTCGTACACCGGGTAGAAGACGTTGATTCCCTCCAGATGTGCCCAGTCGAGACCGAGGTGAGCAACGGTGTGTGCAAAGAGTACGACCCACCCGACCCAGACCCCGCGGTCACCGACCCGATCCCGGAGCCACGACTCCTCTCTGTTCGTTTCCCAGTACAGGACGGCTGCAGCGATTGCGGTGACGACGACGTTGTGCAGCAGCGCCCTGTGTGCGCCGTCCATGTACCACCCGGCGACGGTGTCGAGTTCGGGAAACAACAGGGCGACGACGACGACGGCGAAGACGCGTCGATCGACGACATCCAAGAGTGCGGCAGCGATAAGCAGCGCGAAGGCGGTGTGGACGACCGTCGATGGCATCTCAATCGGCACCTCCCCGCCGCCGTCTGTCCCGTGCCGCCCGGGTCGCGAGCGTCGCGATCGATCCGACGACGATCACCGCATCCGGGCCGGATTCGACCAGTTGGATCCGGCGTTCGCCGGGATTTTCCGTCCCCGCCGTCGGGTTGACCCAGGTTGCGACGTGGTGGTCTCCCACCGTTCCGGCCTGATAGATCCCGATCGGATCTCCCCACGCGAAGTAGGTCTCGATCAACCCCTCCTGTGTCGAGTAGACCATCTTTCCGGTCACGCCGTAGAACGTGTCGACGACCGGGTACAGCAGCGCGACTCCCTCGGCGCTGAACAGGTCGACGCCGATCCCGGCGACGAGGTAGGCGGCGAGGGAAACCCACGCGACACGGACGCCGTACCCGCCGTACCGTCGCCGGAGCACCGATCCGTCGCGGGTGCTCTCCCAGTAGAGAGCGACGGCTGCGACCGCCGGCACGAACAGGTTGTGGAGGGCGGCGTTCGTCACACCGGGAACGACGAGACTCAGGACCGCGTCGAGATCCGGGGCCGCGGCGGCGAGGGACACGATGGCGATAGAGCGGCGATCGAAGGCGGCACCGAGCAGCGCACAGCCGAGGAAGATACCGATCGCGATGGACAGAAGCGTCGGCGGCATACCGACCTCGTTTGCGTCATCACGTATAATTCCGTCGGGGCTCCGACGACGATACCGGAAACGCCGAATCGATTGCCAGACGTTTTTGCCCTCGACCGCCTCCCGTGTAACAATGGAGTCGCCGTTCGATGTCTTGGGGGTCGATCCGGACGCCGACGAGGCGACGATCAAGCGGGCCTACAAACGGCGCGTCAAGGAGGCACACCCGGATCACGGCGGATCGGCGGAGGCGTTTCAGCGCGTCAGGTCGGCCTACGAGGCGATCAAAGCCGGCGACGTCGAGGCGATCGACGTCGACCAGACCGGCGTCGCCGACACGGACGACGAAGCCGACGAGACCGAACCGACGTCCCGGGTCGAGTACCTCAACTACGAGGTGATCGAAGACCACGGGTGGGACCTCTCCGACGAGGACCTCTTCGAGAAGGCGGCGGCCGCGGATCTCGACAGCGAGGACTACGGCGAGATCCGCGTCGGTGACGAGCCGTCGCTTCTCGTGGCCGCGGAGAAGGCGGGGTTCGCCTGGCCGTACGCCTGTCGGGGCGGTGCCTGTGCAAACTGCGCCATCGCCGTTCTCGACGGCGACTCCTCGATGCCCGTCGATCACATCCTCCCCTCGGAGATGCTCGATCGTGGCTTCAGGCTGTCCTGCGTCGGCAAGCCGGTCACCGACGACATGAAGATCGTCTACAACGTCAAACACCTCCCCGAACTGCACGAACTTCGGCTTCCGCCCCGTCCCTTCGAGCGGGCGAATCTCGACGATTGATACGGCTGGCCGCCGCGCGCTATCGATCCACGCTCCGGGGCGTTTTTTACTGCCCGCGGCGACGGGTAGGTATGCAGGATCTGCGTGAGCAACTCGCCGAGCGCATCGCCGGTGAGGTGACGCTTTCCGACGATCCGGGGGCCACGCTGCGGAAGTGGCGAGAGGAGTTCGACATCACGCAGACGACGCTCGCAGCGGAGATCGGCGTCTCACCGTCCGTCGTCTCCGACTACGAGAGTGGGCGTCGCGACAGCCCCGGGATCGGCGTCGTCCGTCGGGCGATCGAGGGGTTGCTCGCGATCGACGAGCGCCGCGGCGGCGAACGACTCCGACAGCACGCCCGGGTGATCTCCTCCGGATTCGACCGCGACATCGTCTACGATCTCCGGGAGTACGCCCGTCATATCCCGCTGTCTCGGTTTCTTGGGGCGGTCGATGCGACGGAGATCGCCGCCGGACGTGCCGAATCGATCGCCGGACACACCGTCATCAACAGCGTCGAGGCGATAACCCGGCTCACGAGCGAGGAGTTCTATCGACTGTACGGGCAATCGACGAATCGGGCGCTCGTCTTCACCGACGTCACGCGGGGTGAATCGCCGCTCGTCGCGCTTCGGGTCGTCCAGCCGACGCCCTCGGCGGTCGTCCTCCACGGCATCGAGGAGGCGGATCTCTGGGAACACGCCCCGAAACTCGCACAGGCAGACGGCGTCTCGCTGTCGACGACGACGCTCGAACTCGACGCGATGCTCGAACGACTGCGTGAACTGTCCTGATCGGCGGAAGCGCGAACCCGCGGGTTTTTAACCACGGCCACGAAATTATGGGACAACCGAGCAACGGTCGCCCCGGGAAGACGGGCGATCGGCAGCCGTCGTGGTCGGACAGGAGGCCGGAAACCCCTCCGCGCTCCGCTCGACGGCCCACCGGCTTCGCCGGTGAAGTGATACGAACCACCGGACGCCCCGGTGAATCGAGCGACCAGACGGTCGTGTTCAACTCAGCCGGTCGGCCGCCTCCCGGTTGCGACTCCTCGGAGACACAACTATGGAAGTCGAAATTGCAACCATCGGCGGCTACGAGGAAGTCGGACGGCAGATGACCGCCGTCCGTGCGGGCGACAACGTCGTCATCTTCGATATGGGTCTGAACCTGTCGAAGGTGCTCATTCACGACAACGTCGAAACAGAGCGGATGCACAGCCTGGACCTGATCGACATGGGTGCGATCCCGGACGATCGGATCATGTCGGACATCGAGGGTGACGTGAAGGCGATCGTCCCGACACACGGCCACCTGGATCACATCGGCGCGATATCGAAACTCGCCCATCGGTACAACGCACCGATCGTCGCGACGCCGTTTACGATCGAACTCGTCAAACAGCAGATCGAGGGCGAACAGAAGTTCGGCGTCGAAAACGACCTCGTGAAGATGAAGGCTGGGGCGACGATGTCGATCGGCGACCGCTGTGAACTCGAGTTCGTCAACGTCACCCACTCGATCATCGACGCGATCAATCCGGTTCTCCACACGCCCGAGGGGGCCGTCGTCTACGGCCTCGACAAGCGGATGGACCACTCGCCGGTCATCGGCGATCCGATCGACATGGATCGGTTCCGCGAGATCGGTCGTGAGGATGCGGGCGTGCTCTGCTACATCGAGGACTGTACGAACGCGGGCAAGAAGGGCAAGACCCCGTCGGAATCCGTCGCCCGATCGCAGCTCAAGGACGTGATGTACTCCCTCGAAGACTACGACGGGGGAATCGTCGCGACGACCTTCTCGAGTCACATCGCACGCGTCAAGAGCCTCGTCGAGTTCGCCAAGGACATCGGCCGACAGCCGGTGTTGCTCGGTCGATCGATGGAGAAATACTCCGGCACCGCAGAGCGACTCGACTTCGTCGACTTCCCCGGTGACCTCGGCATGTACGGCCACCGCAAATCCGTCGACCGAACGTTCAAACGGATCATGGAAGAAGGCAAGGAGGAGTACCTCCCCGTCGTCACCGGTCACCAGGGCGAGCCACGGGCGATGCTGACCCGGATGGGCCGCGGAGAGACGCCGTACGAACTCGACGAAGGCGACAAGGTGCTGTTCTCGGCGCGGGTTATCCCCGAGCCGACGAACGAGGGTCAGCGCTACCAATCGGAGAAGCTTCTCGGGATGCAGGGTGCCCGCATCTACGACGACATCCACGTTTCGGGCCACCTCCGGCAGGAAGGTCACTACCAGATGATCGAGGCCCTCCAGCCACAGCACATCGTTCCGGCCCACCAGAATATGAAGGGCTTTTCGCCGTACGTCGATCTCGCCTCCAATCAGGGGTACACCCTCGGACGCGACATCCACGTGAACCAGAACGGCCAGACAGTCCAGCTCACAGAATGACTCCGGCACACGAATGACGACACCCGAACGCGTCGAGGCGGCCATCGCCGCCCGCCGGGAGGTGGTCAACGATGCGATCGACGAACAGCTCCCGCTTTCACACCCGGAACGGCTGTACTCCGCCTCCCGGTACCTGCTTCAGGCCGGCGGCAAACGGCTCCGTCCGACGATCCTGCTGCTCGTCGCGGAGGCGCTGTCCGACGTCGAGCCGATGTCGGAGGACTACCGCCAGTTTCCCGCGCCGACCGGCGGCGAAGTCGACGTGCTCTCGGCTGCGGTGTCGATCGAGGTCATCCAGTCGTTTACGCTCATCCATGACGACATCATGGACGACGACGACCTTCGCCGCGGCGTGCCGGCCGTCCACCGCGAGTACGACCTCGAAACGGCGATTCTCGCCGGTGACACGCTTTACTCGAAGGCCTTCGAGTATATGCTCGACACCGGCGCCCCGCCGACCCGGAGCGTCGACGCCCTCGACGAACTCGCCACGACCTGCACGGAGATCTGTGAGGGGCAGGCACTCGACGTCGACTTCGAGAGCCGAACCGACGTGACGACGGAGCAGTACCTCGAGATGATCGAGTTCAAGACGGCCGTGTTGTACGCCGCTGCGGCTTCGATTCCGGCGATACTGCTCGGATCCGAGGCCGAAACCGTCGACGAACTGCACGGCTACGGACTCGACGTCGGACGCGCCTTCCAGATCCAGGACGACCTCCTCGATCTGACGGTTCCGAGCGACACCCTCGGCAAACAGCGCGGCTCGGATCTCATCGAAGGAAAACGAACCGTCATCACCCTCCACGCCCGCGAACAGGGGATCGATGTCGACGAACTCGTCTCCGAGGACCCGACCGACGCCGAAATCGAGGCAGCCGTCACCCGTCTGGAGGACGCCGGAAGCATCGAGTTCGCCCGCGAGATGGCGCGTGACCTCGCCGAAAGCGGCAAACAGCGCCTCTCCGTGTTGCCCGACGGGGAGTCCCGGGAACTGCTCTGTGATCTCGCGGACTTCCTCATCGAACGGGAGTACTGATGTCTCTCTCGGCCCCCCCGATTTCGGCCGTTTCGCCGCCGGAATGATCGCCCGTTCGTTGCTTCTCGGCCGGACGCCACGACTGTCCGGCTACGCCTGTGGCCTGGCCGTCGGCCTCGGCTGTCTCGTCGCCGGAACCGAAGCGGCTCGACTCACGCTGTTTGGCTCGTTTTCGTCGTCGATCGGTCTCGGCTACGCGCTGTTTGGCGCCGCCGTCGGGATCACACTCGCCGCCGTCGTCGGCTACCTCAACGGCGGTCTCCTCGCCTGCGTCGCGGCCGGATTCGTTCCGGCGACGGCCCGATTCGGCGAGGTGCTCGCGAGTGGCACGCTCGGCGATATTCCGGAAACGTTGCTCTCTGTCGTCGCCGTCGGCTCGATCCTCGGCGGAGTCGGCTTCGCCCTCGGCGTCGAAAAACACCGACGCGACGCACTCGACGCCGACCTCCCCGACCCACCGCCGCGAACCGCTGTCGTCGTCGCCGTCGTCGGGTCCGTCGGCGCCGGCGCAGCCGTCCTCCTCGCGGTCTGACTGGCGGTCGCTCGGGACGAACCGCCGGGATTATGCCGCTTGCCGTCGGTCGGCCTGTATGGCAATCCTGCACACCTGTCTCAACGTTGCCGACGCCGACCGATCCGTCGAGTGGTACACCGAAAACCTCGACTTCGAGTTCTCGTGGTCCTTCGAAGCCGAGGACGGCGAGACGGTGAACAAGTACGTCGCCGACGACGACGGCGTCGAGATCCAGCTTTCCGACACCGAGGGCGTCGATCCCGCCGAGGAGGGTGACCTCTGGGATCACATCGCCGTCGGCGTCGAGGACGTCGATGCGGCCTTCGAGGAGATCGACCACTTCGGCGTCATAAAGGAGCCGGGCGACCAGCCCGCCGCCGGTGCCCGAACGGCCTTCGTCGAGGATCCCGACGGCCACGCAGTCGAGTTGATCGAACCGCTGGAGTAGCGACTACTCTCCCCGGGGGCTGTCGCCGTCGATGTCACCCTCGATTTCGACCTCGTTGCGGAGCCGCTGTCCCGCCTCGAGTCGGCCGACGTTTTCCGTGACGATCTCCGCCAGCCGGTCGTAGTACTTCGCCGTCGAGCCGGCGACGTGTGGCGTCACGATCGCGTCCGACCGGTCCCAAAGCGGATGCTCCTGCGGCAGCGGCTCGGGATCCGTCACGTCGAGTGCGGCGGCCTCGATCACGTCACGCTGCAGCGCCGACAGGAGTGCATCCGTGTCGACCACCTGCCCGCGAGCGACGTTCACGAGGTGGGCCTCCGGCGGCATCGTGACGAACTCCTCTGTGCTCACCAGCCCGCGGGTGTCCTCCGTCAGCGGACAGCAGAGGATCACGAGCGAGGAGCGGCCGAGTGCGTCGTGAAGCTCCCCAGGACCGAGGACCTCGTCCGTCGGCCCACCCTTCGCGGGTCGACGCCGGATTCCGATCGTGTGGACGCCGAAGGCGTCGAGTCGCTCGGCGATCGAGGCGCCGATCGCACCGAGGCCGACGATCGTTGCCGTCGACCCGGCGAGTTCCCGCGGGATCTGGTGGTTCCACTCCTCGGCCCGGATCGATTCGTCGATCTTTCTGGACAGCGTGAGTGCCATTCCGACGGCGTGTTCGGCGGCGGGGATCGTGTGGACGCCGGCGGCCGTCGTCACCCTGACTCCGGCGGCATCGAGTGCCGCAAGCGGGAGATGGCCGTAACCGGCGTAGGCACACGCAAACACCTCGAGTTCCTCGGCTGCTTCGAGCAGGCGGTCGTCGATCCGTAACCCGACGGCGACGTCTGCGGTTTCGATCAACTCCCGTTCCGCCGCCGGCGTTCCGGCCCGATTGACCGTGTGTTCCGGGAGTTGCTCCCGGAGCAACGCGGCGAGTCGCTCCGAGGACTGTGCGTGGATATCATCGCGGAGGACGAGCAGTTCCATGGCTTCGACTGTGACCGCCGGGGCAAAATCCCCACGGTCGGTTCGCTCCCGACCGTACCGCAATGTTCGATCCCCCTTCGTCGAGAGACGTTCGCTACGTGTCACTCAACCCGGAGACGAAGACGGCAAGCACCGGTACGATCTCCAGTCGTCCGACCCACATGAGAAAGATCATGAGTAGCTTCGAGGCGTCAGAAAAGAACAGATAGCTGCCGAACGGCCCGAGTCGACCGAATCCCGGCCCGATGTTGCCGATCGTCGCAAGCGAGGCACTCACGGCTTCGAGCATCGAAAGCGATATTCCGATGCGAGCGGTGTCGAGAGCGATAAAGACCGCCCCGAACCCCAGTAGCACGATGTACAGGAGGGTGAATGCGAAAATCCCGAGAATCGCACGCTCGTCGACGACGTTCCCGCCGAGGCGGACCGGCTTGACGGCGTCCGGCCGTGCGGAGACGAACAGTTCGCGTCTGATCGTCTTTATCATGATTACCCATCGGATGACCTTGATGCCGCCGCCGGTCGACCCGGCGGAGCCGCCGACGAACATCGCAAACAGCAGCACGATCTGTCCGTGTGTCTCCCACTGTGCGAAATCAGCCGTCGCGAAGCCGGTCGAGTTCATCAGCGAGCCGATCTGGAAGGCGGCCTGCCGGAGGGCGTTTTCCGTGACGCCCTCTGTCGTCCCGCCGAGTTCCATCGGCGGTGCCGCCCCTCGGAACAGGACGACCGCGAGGACGGCGGTGAGGACGGCGATGGCTCCGGCGTAGCTCCGAAACTCGACGTTCTCGACGATTTCGTCGTACTCTCCCTTGAGGACGTGCCAAAACAGCGCGAAGTTCACGCCGGCGACGACCATGAACGGGATCACGACCCACTGGACGACGGCCGAGAAGGCGGCGATGCTGTCGGCCTCCGGAGAGAAACCGCCGGTCGGCAGGGTGCTGAAGCCGTGGGCGACGGCGTTGTAGAGGTGCATGTTCGGTGCGACCCCGATGAGGTGAAGTCCATATAAAAGACAGATCAAAAGCAGCGTGAATCCGAAATACAGCATCCAAAGCGAGCGGGCCGTCTCGGCGATCCGTGGCGTCAGCTTCTGTAGCTCCGGCCCGGGGGCCTCGGATTCCATCAACTGCGCGCCGTTTACCGCCAACTCGGGCAGGATGGCGATCATCAACACGATGATGCCCATCCCACCGAGCCACTGGGTGAGTTGTCGCCACATCAGGAGTGCGTGTGAGTGGCGATCGGTGCTGATCTCTCCGAGGACCGTCGCCCCGGTCGTGGTGAAACCGCTCATCGATTCGAAAAGCGCGTTCACCGGATGTGCGAGCGTCGAGGCGGTCCCGTACCCTGCAAGCAGATACGGAATCGCCCCGACGAGTGCTGCTGCCCCCCACGCGATGGAGACGAGAAGCAACGCTTCTCTCCCTTCGAGATCTGGATCCGGGTCGAGGCGTTCGAGGGCAAACCCGATGGCGACGACGATCAGAATCGAGACGACGAACACCCAGATGTCCTCGCCGTAGACGACGGCGACGACGAGTGGAACGAGCATCGTCACGGCGAGATACCGGAGGATGGTGCCGAGCATCGCGACACTTCCTCGCCAATCGATACGTGTCTCCATTTGATCGGACTGACACAAGTCACACCGTGGGCATCAATCCGTCGAACTGGTGACCGCGTGGCGATCAGGACGTCCAGAAGGCCTTCGTAAACAGGACCAACACGGGGATGATTTCGATGCGACCGATCCACATCAGGACGATCATGACCGTCTTCGTCGTCATCGAAAAGCCCTCGTAGGTGCCGTACGGTCCGGCGTCACCGAACGCCGGACCGATGTTGAGAAACGTCGACGCCGCGGCACCCATCGCCTCGAACTCCGAGACGTCCGCGCCGACCCGCGCGGAGTCGACGACGACGAAGATGGTGAGCAAAAAGAAGATGATGAGACTCAAAAGCAGGTAGGCGTAGATGTCGCGGATCGTCTCCTCCTCGACGACGTTGCCGGACAGCCGAACCGGCCTGACGGCCTCGGGGTGGATGCTCGTAAACAGTGCCCGGCGGAGGGATTTAAAGGCGACGAGCCACCGGAGTGACTTGATCGAACACGTCGTCGATCCGACCATGCCGCCGAGAAACATACACAGAAACAGCATGTGCTTGGCTGCGGCCGACCAGAGATCGAAGTCGGTGCTGGCATATCCCGTCGTCGTGATGATCGAGGCGACGTTGAACATCGCGTGTCGGATCGTCTCCTCGGTCTCGAACCCGGTGTTCGGATCGATGTACAGAGACACCGCCACGATCGAACTGAAAAACAGGAACGCACCGATGTAGAAGTGAAACTCTTCGTTTTTCAACAGCCGCATCGGCTCGCCGTTGATGAAGAAGTACATGAGGACGAAGCTGGTTGAGCCGGCGATCATGAAGGGTATAACGGTCCACTGGACGATCGGGGTAAAGGCGCCGATACTCAGCGGCTCCGGCGAAAACCCGGCCGTCGCGACGGAGGTGAAGGCGTGGGCGACGGCGTTGTACAGCCCCATGTTCGGTGCCAGCCCGAGCAGGTGCAGCGTGTAGTAGGTTCCGGCCGCAAGCGCCGTGATTCCCACGTACAGCCCCCAGATAAGCCGCGCCGTCTGTGAGATCTTCGGGGTCAGCTTGTTGATATCCTTCGTCTGTGTCTCTGACTCCATCAGCTGTGCCCCACCGACGCCGAGTTCCGACAGCACGGCGGTGGCGAGGATCAGGATGCCGAGGCCTCCGAGCCACTGAATGAGCTGTCGCCACATCAGAATCGACCGGGAGTGAACCGAGAAATCCAGAAGAACGGTCGCTCCGGTCGTCGTGAGCCCACTCATCGCTTCGAACATCGCGTTGATCGGGTGGGCAACGGAGCCGGTTGCGGCGACGACGAACGGCACGGCACCGACGGCGGCGATGAGAAGCCAGATCAACGCGACGCCGAGAAACGCCTCACGGGGACCGAGGTTCATCTCCGAATCGCCGAGATACCGGAAGCCGCCGCCCATCGTGAGCGTGACGCCGATTGCGGCGAGAAACGGCAGAACAGATTCGCCGTAGAACACGGCGATTGCGAGCGGAAACAACAGTGGTCCGGCGAGATACGTCAACACGCGTCCCGTCAGATCGAGACTCGCCTGCCAGCCAACCCGTATCCGTACCATTTCAACACATTGCGGTCAGTTCGGAGACGAAGGTCGTTTCGACGAAGGCGACGATCCGATCACCAACCTGCAGTTCGGTGTCACCACGGGGGGTGATGAAGGAGCGATTCCGGATGATAGCGCCGATGACGAGCTGTGCGTCGATGTCGGAGACGATGTCGCCGATCTCTCGGCCGACGAGTGTACTTTCCTCGGTCAACTCCAGTTCCAGCACCTCCGCCTGATCGTTCTCTAGGACGGCCAGGTTTTCGGCGACGTTTTCGTAGCTGTATCGGGTGATCTCCTCTGCGGTCACCTGACGCGGATTGACCGCGACGTCGATGCCGATTTCCTCGAATAGCGTGACGTACTCGCCGTTTTCGACGACGGCGATGACCCGGTCGACGCCGAGTCGCTTTGCGAGCACCGAAACGAGGAGACTCTTTTCGTCCGACTCCAGGGCCGCGACGACGATGTCGGCCTCGTCGACGTGTTCCCGGGCCAGAAACTCCGTGTCGGTGGCGTCGTGTTCCATCACGAGCGTGTTCGGGAGGTTCTCGGCGAGCCATCTGGCCCGCTTTTCGTCGCGTTCGATCAGCCGTGAGTTGAGTCCCCGTTTCTCCAGCAGTCTGGCGGTGTGGTAGCCGATTTCGCTGCCGCCGACGATCACGATTTCGTCCGCCTCGTCGGGTGTCGTATCGGGTGCGATGTCGGTTGCAAACGCCTGAACGCTCTCCGGCGTGCCGATGACGACCGCCCTGTGTCCGGCTTCGATGACCGTATCCCCCCGCGGGAGGATCAACTCGCCCTCGTCGAACAGGCCGGCGAAGGTCAGCGATTCGAACCGGTCGGCCTCGGCCACGGTCTGGCCGGCGACGGGACTTTCGGCGACGATTTCGAATTCGGCCATCTGAACCAACCCGCCGGCGAAGGGATCGACGTCGACTGCCGCGGGGAGTCCGATCACGCGGACGATGTTCTCCGCGGTGAGCAGATCCGTACAGACGATGAAATCCGCGCCGAAGGCACCGGCCGACCGCTCCCACGTCCGGAGATACTCGACGTTCTTCGAGCGGGCGATGCTGAAGGCATCCGAGACCGTCTTTGCGGTGCCACAGGCGACGAGATTCGCCTGATCGTCGTTGGTGCAGGCGATGAACATGTCCGCCGAGCCGATATCGGCTGCCTCGAGCGTATCGAGCGACGTTCCATCGCCGGCCAGCGTGAGCACGTCGAGTTCGTATTTCAACTGCTCGACCCGCGTTTCGTCGATGTCGATGACGACGACGTCGTGCTCCGTGGCGAGGTTTCCGGCGATGGTCGTTCCGACCTCGCCCGCGCCGACGATGACCACGTGCATATCAGTACGTTTTTCGCCTCCCACATATCGGTTTTCGTCCGCTGCTCAGATAGTCTCCGGATTCTCCGAGCCCGAAACCACGACGAGCGGCCGTTCGGCCCCCGTGAACAGCCGTTCGGCAACGTCTCCCGGCGTTCCCTCTCCGACCGATCGCCCGACGACGATCACGTCGGCGTCACTCGAAAGCGCCCGATCCGCGAGATCCGCCGTCGGCCGGGTGTCCGTCGTCACTGTGACGCCAGGGAGTCTGACCCGGACGACGTTCAGCGCCTCCTGTCCGTCGCGGTCGTCGCTTGCGAGTGCCCTGACCTCGTCGTCGTCTTCGAGACGGCCCTCGAGGTAATCACAGGCCGCGGCCGTGACGTGAACGCTGTCCGTGACGATCAGATACACCCCTCCCTCGTCGCTCATTCGAATCGCTCCTCGACGCTTTCGGCGTGGGCGTCTAGCCCCTCGGCGCGGGCGAGCGTCGTGATCGTCTCTCTGAGATCCGACAGCGCCCCGTCGTCGAGTCGCTGGACGGTCGTCGAGCGGAGAAACTGATCGACCGAGAGGCCGCCGACGACGGCCGCCGCGCCGCCGGTCGGCAGCACGTGGTTCGTTCCGGAGGCGTAATCGCCGGCCGCGACCGGGGTGTACGGTCCGAGGAAGACGCTGCCGGCGGAGTCGATTCGATCGAGGATCGCCTCCGGGTCCTCCGTCTGGATCGAGAGGTGTTCGGCGGCGTAGGATTCCGCAAACAGCACCGCCTCCGACATCGATCGAGCCAGAAGGACACCCGAGGCATCGTTTTCGAGTGCGCTTTCGATCGTCTCCGTTCTGGTCGCCGCCTCGGCCCGCCGCCTGCAGGCGTCGACGACGGCCTCGGCGAGTTCCTCGTCGTCCGTCACACAGACGACCGACGCCTCGGGGTCGTGTTCGGCCTGTGCGATCAGGTCGGCGGCGACGAACTCCGGATCGGCACTCGAATCGGCGACGACGAGCACCTCAGATGGCCCGGCCAGAAAGTCGATCTCGCAGTCGCCACGGACCGCTGCCTTCGCGGCGGTGACGAAGCGGTTGCCCGGGCCAACGATCTTCTGGACCGGCGAGACGGACTCCGTCCCGTAGGCGAGGGCGGCGATCGCCTGTGCGCCGCCGATCTGATAGACGGCGTCGGCACCGGCGACGTGGGCGGCGGCGAGTGTCGCCGGCGGTAGCTCTTCTGCCGGTGGCGTCGCAACCGCGACGTGATCCACGCCGGCGACGACGGCGGGGATCACGCCCATCAGCACGCTGGACGGATAGGCGGCCGTCCCGCCGGGTGCGTAGACGCCGACCCGTTCGATCGGGCGGAACCGGCGCCCGAGTTCCCGGCCGTCGAAGTCGGCCCGCCAGTCCTCCGGTACCTGTCGCTCGTGGAACGCCTCGATGTTCTCTGCTGCCGTTTCGATCGCCTCCCGGAGGTCGTCGTCGATCGCGTCGTACGCCCGTTCGGCGTCGTCGGTGACGGGAACTGCTCCGATTTCGACGCCGTCGAACTCGGATGCGTACGCCCGGAGTGCGGCGTCGCCCTCGGCGCGGACTCTGTCGATGATCTCCTCGGCCGTTTCGCGGGCGTCCTCGACGCCGGCATCGCGGTCGAAAAACGCCTCTCGTCTCGCTCCGGAGAGATCACCGATAGAACGGGGATCCATACAGACGGTTCGTGGAGTCAGTTGAAAGCGGTTTCCATCTCTCGGGGGACAAACCATTTGTCCACCCCCGAACAAGACCCACCAATGCTGAGCGCCGCCATGGAGGATTACATCAAGGCGATCTACGACATCGAGTCGAAAACCGGCGAGCGTGTCAGCACCTCGGAGTTGGCCGACACACTCGACGTGACGCCGCCGACCGTCTCCTCGATGATTCAGAAGCTCGAACAACGGGGGCTTCTCGATCGAGAGGAGTACCGCGGCGTCACGCTCACCGACGAGGGGGAGGTAGTCGCCCTAGAGATTCTCCGGCACCACCGGTTGCTCGAGGCGTTTTTGACCGAGCAACTCGACTACGACTGGGCTGATGTCCACGACGAGGCCGACCGACTCGAACACCACGTCTCCTCGGAGCTCACCGATCGCATCGACGAGGTACTCGGCAATCCGGGGGTCGATCCACACGGCGACCCGATCCCCGACGCCGACCTGCGGTTGCCCGAATCGGACGATACCGGCCGGCTCGTCGACGCCGAGGAGGGAGAGACGCTCGTCGTCCGCCGCATCAGACACCAGGGCGACGAGGAGCTTCGCTATCTCTCGAAGGCGGGCATCGAACCCGGCGTCGAGATCACCGTCCTCGAAATCGCACCGTTCGGTCTCATCACCGTCGAAACCGCCGACGGCGAACAGAGCCTCCCCGAGGAGATCAGCCGCCTCATCGAGACGACGCCGGCCGACCCGGAGAGTCCCGAAGCCGAGGTCTGATTCGATCCGTCGCTCCCTCGATCGGGAGGGGTGGCGTTTTTTGTCCCGGCCACCTACGGCCGTGTATGACACTCGATGTAGAAGTTCCGCCGCCGCCGGAACTCCCCGAAATCGACGTAGAAAGCTACGACGACGTCGAGGTACAGGGCGAGGAGTACCACCGCGCGGAACTGGAGGCGTTTCTGGAGGAGGGCGCCTGGGAGGACGCCTTCGAGCAGTGGGCAACAGAGACGAACCTTTCGGAGGCCGCCTTCGAGATTGCCGTCGACCTGAAGCTGTTCGAGCAGTTCGATTTCTTCTGGGACGACTTCGCAGACCGGGTCGGTTACCACGCTCCGGGGCTTCCCGAGGACTGGAAGGAGCGAAACGTCCACCCCGAACTGGACTCCTGGGAGACCGTCTCCTCGATCAACGCCTCACTCGCCGAACTCGGCGGGACGGTCAGTGAAACGCTGAAGGCAGACTACGTCGACTGGGAGGCCGACTACGAGGCTCCCGACGACCTTCCCGACTTCTGAGGCTCCTCAGAAGCGCTCGTAGCGCACCTCGACGGCGTCGCTGGCGACGATGAGCGGTTCGATCGCGTCGTCGAAGGCGTCTCTGTTGGCCCCCGGATCGATCTCGGGTGTCGATTCCACCGCGAGTGCGACGAATCTGTAGCTGTTCTCGCCGGGGATTTCGTGACACGGCGAGCGATAGCCGACGAACCCCTCGTCGTTGGTGCCCTGTATCGCTCCGGCGGGATCGTCCAGTTCCGGGCCGTTCGGCCGATCCTCGGGAAGTTCGAACGGCTCGGCGGGGAGATCCCACACGAGCCACAGCGTTCGCCACTCGGGAACGGCTCCGTCCTGAAACCATTCGCCGACGACCGCAACCGACGACGCGGGATCGGGGATTCCATCGACGACGAGCGGCGGCGACACGCCCTCGCCGTCGCAGGTGAACCGAACCGGTAGCTCCGCTTCGAACGCCGGCGCGGAGACGGTGAACGTGCGCTCGGGCGGTTCACCACCGATCGTACAGCCACCGACCGCTACAGCCGATGCGGTGGCGAGAAACTCGCGGCGTCGCATAGGAAGGCTACGGGATCGAAGCTTTTGACGGCATCGGGTTCGCTTCACTCGGTTTCGACCGACCGTTCGATCCACGCCGCAAACGGGTCGTGAACCGCGGTGGGTTCGAACCGTTCGATACAGGGCACGTCGTACGGGTGCAACTCGAGCAGCCGGGATTCGAGTTCCGTCGCGGCGTCGTCGGTCGTCTTGATCAAAAGCAGCGTCTCCGGATCTTCGTGCTGTTTTCCGTCCCACCGGTACGTCGAGTGACAGTCCAGCCGGTTGACACAGGCCGCATGCCCTTCGTCGACGAGTTTCGCCGCAATATCGGCGGCGGCTTCCGGCGGCACGGTGGTGTAGACGGTCTGCACGCTACTCCCCGGCGATCGGACTGTACTGTCCGGTGATATCCCACTCGTGGATGCAGTGTTTGTCGCCGATCTGCCGCTGTCCGTCCTCGATCGCGATCACCCAGCTTTCCTCGGTTTCGTTCCAGACGTCTCGCCGTCCACAGAGTTCACACGTCCGCTCCGTTGGGGGCTCGATCTGCGCGCTCATGGGTATCCGGAGACAACCCACCGTAATCAACGATACGGTGTCGCAAAACACTGCGGGCGCCGACGACGTGTCCCTCGCGTGGACAGTCCCGCCCAATTTGCCCGACTACAGCTCTTCGAGGGCGTTGTGGAAGATGAGCCCGAGGGCGAGGTGTTGATACATCGCCTCTTCGAGTCGACTGCTCGCGGCGAACTCGTCGCCGATCCGATATTCCTTCGTCCGAACCAGTTCGTGCATCTCGAGGATTTCCTCGTCTTCGAGTTCGTGGAGCCGCGGATACACGGTTCCGGGGCTGAGCTGTGCGTCGAACAGCTCATCTAGATCCTCCATGAGCCCTTTTCCGTGTGTCTTCTCGCCTCGAAGCGCGACGAGCAACACGAGCAGCTCGTCCAGTGAATTCTTCGTGAGCCGCTCGTCGAACTCGAACTCCCGATCCGAGAACAGCTCAGCGAGCACCTCGCCGACGACTTCTTCGCTCGTTTGACTCTCCGAGGAGCCGATGTCGCCTTCCGTGGTCTCCGTCAGCTCCCTGTACAGCTGCTCGACGGAGACGCTCCCGGCCTCTTCCCTACTCATCGGTGTCCACCTTCGACGTTCATACTGCCACTAAACCAGCAATATATATAAACTCGTCTCGGTTTTCGCCCGACGAACGGCCCAAAATTATATATACCACCTTTTTCACTTTCACTCCGCGTCGCTCGGGAATATAAGTTATCGGCCACAACTCGCGGTATGGCAACCAGACAGAACACAGACGCCATCCAACCGACTGACACCGGAATCATCGAAGTGACGGAGCTTCCGGCACACCGGGTTCGCTCCTATGCCGCGAAGACGACCGACGTTCACTTCGAGCGGAAGAATGGCCGAACGTTTCTGGTGACACACCCCTGAGGGAGCCGTCGCCTTCTCGGGCCACGCGTCGGCCGAAGCCGTTCCTGTGTTCTCCGCCACAGAGGCCGTGACGCAGACGCTGCTGGACGTAGACTGCCGTACAGCTCTCTGAACCGTTGAAAACGCTTAACCGGCCGGTGATCCTACCCATATCAATGAAATCGGAGCCGACCGATCTCACCGAGTTCACGGTCACCGTGCCACAGGAACTGAAGGAGTGGCTGGAGGACCGTGCAGAGGAGGTCGGTGTCGACGCCGGGGAAGCCCTCACCGAGTTGCTCGCCGCCCACCGGCATCTGTCTGCCGACGCTGACGGCGACGATGCCGAACTCGACGTCGCCGTCGACGGCGCGCTGCAGATCGGCGAGAGCGCCATCGACGATCGGGTCACAGAGATCGACGATGCGGTCGCCGATCTCGAAGATCGCCTCGATCCGATCGACGAACGGCTCTCGGAGCTGGATCGGGCGGTTTCGGAGACGGACGACGGGGTCTCTCCGGAGGCGATCGACGACCTGCGCGATCGAATCGAGGCGCTCGAGGCGGATTACAGCGAATCGCTGGACGACGTCCGGAGGCGTGTACTCCAGTTGCGCGATGCCGTCGAGGCGGCCGCAGCCGCCGACCACACCCACGAGGAGCTTCCGTCGGCTCAGACCGTCGAGTCACTCGAATCACAGCTCGAGGACGTTACCGAGACCGTCGAGCGACTCGACGCCAGCGTGACCGAGTCGGCGGAGACGAACGCGGCCGAACGTCTGGACGACGTCGAGACGAAGCTCGATCGACTGGCGCGGGTCGTCGTCGCACTTCGACGCGAGGTCGGATCCCGCGACGCTGAGGCCGAAGCGGCTCTCGACGGCCTCAAACGCGCCGCCGGCCGGGAAACCATCGAGAAGGCGCTGTGTACCGACTGCGAGGGCACGGTCCACATCGGGCTGTTGACCGAACCCGCCTGTCCGCACTGCGGCTTCGAATTCCGCGACGTGCAACCGGCGCAGGGCTTTTTCGGCAAACCGAAGCTGATCGGCGGCGATCCGTCGCCGCTGGAGGAGGGGACGGATGAGTGACGACGACCCAGAACCTCGAACCGACGACTCCACCCCGGATGACGCTGCGACGGACGGAACCACCGAGACTCCCGACGATCCGTTCGGCGATATCGAGGGCTCCGTCTCCGACGGCCCGCTTCAGGATCCCTTCGAGGAACTGGACGACACGGACGAGGAACTCGAGTCGCTGTTCACCGAAGTCGACGTCGAGGCGGTCGACGACGAGGCGATCTGGTCGGAGCTGACCGATCCGGAGGTCGGCTCCGACGACGACGACTCGACTGAGACGACGACCGACGTCGACGGCGAGACCGTCGTTCCGATCCGGCGGTACTGTGGCACGTGTGAACACTTTTCTGAGCCGCCGGCGGTCCGCTGTACCCACCCCGGGACCGACATCGAGGAACTCGTCGACACCGACCACTTCCGCGTCAGAAACTGTCCGATCGTCCGTGAGCGGGCCGACGAGGAGCGACTCACCGACTGAGCTGCCGTCGTCTCGCCGGTCGATCCCCGGTCAGCCGCCGTCGACCACAGCAAACGGCTTTTGACGTGTCGCCGTATACCCTCGACGACATGCAGTTCTGTGACGACTGCGGTTCGATCATGCACGCGGACGGCGAGGAGATGGTGTGTGATTCCTGTGGTGCAAGCCAGCCGAAGGACGAGGGCCGCGCCGACGCGTTCACCACGACGGAATCACAGGCCGACGACGACGTGATCGAGTCCTCTCCGGACGCCGATTTCGAGGGCAAACCGACCGCCACGGACGTCACCTGCGAGGAGTGTGGTCACGGCGAGGCGTGGTACACGATCAAACAGACCGCCTCCGCCGACGAACCGCCGACGAGGTTCTTCAAATGCAAGGAGTGTGGCAAGCGCTGGAGAGGGTACAGCTAAGCCGGCTCCGAAGGGGCAGATCGATCCCGACGCGGTCGATCGCACGCGACAGCCATTTGTTTCTCGCTGTGTCAGTATGGACAGTGCGCGTCGAGGTGTATCCCGGCAAGGAGGCGGTCGTCGAGTTCGACCCCGAGTTGACCTTCGAGTGTGTCGACGACTGCACGTGGTGTTGTCACCACGGCGTGTTGCTGTACGAGAAGGACTTCCTCGAACTCGCAAAGCGGGAGTCGATCAACGCCGCCGTCGAGCAGTTTGCGGGCCGGGAGTTCGTCGGCCGAGAGGACAAACCGGCCGATCACCCACACACCGGCGAGGACGGACGGGCGTGTTTCTTCCTGCGGGCCGACGGCAGGTGTTCGCTACACGCAGAACACGACTGGAAGCCGGCCCGCTGTTCCGTGTTTCCACTCGAGGTGACAGTCGAAGGAGGCGACATCCACGTCGGGATCCGCGACGAGGCCGAACAGCACTGCGATGGACTGAACGTGACCGACAGACGCATCGTCGACAACCTGGAGGCGTTTCTGCCGGAGTTGCTCTGGAACCTCGACGACCCGACGACGAAAATCGAGTTGTAGTCGCCGCGCCGTCGAATCGCGCCGTTCAAAACGGTCCCACTCCCACAACGAGTATGAGCGACGAGACGGACACAGACCGGGCCGGAGAGTCACACCGCGAGGAGTTCGATCACGATCCGATCGGCCACGCCGACGTTGCTTCCGGCATGTCCGTCGGCGAACTCGTCTCGGCGTACGGAAACGCAGGTATCGGTGCCGCAGACGTAAGCGAGGCCGTCGAGGTCACAGCCGAGATGTTCGACGAGGAGACGACGGTGTTTCTCGGACTCGCCGGCGCGATGGTGCCGGCCGGCATGCGATCGATCGTCACGACGCTGATTCGGGAGGGGTACGTCGATGCCCTCGTCACGACCGGCGCGAACCTGACCCACGACACGATCGAGGCCATCGGCGGCAAACACCACCACGGCCGCCCCGAAGCCCCCGGCACCGATTCGACGGCGTTCGACGAACGGCTCCGCGAGGAGGGGGTCGATCGGATTCACAACGTCTACCTGCCACAGGAACATTTCACCCTGTTCGAAAACCACCTCCGATCCGAGGTGTTTCCCGAACTGGGCGAGGACACCGTCTCGATCGCCAGATTCACCCACGAACTCGGCCGAGCAAACGCCGCGGTCAACGACCGCGAGGCGGTCTCCGAGGACGCCGGCATCGCGGCCGCCGCATACAAAAACGACGTCCCGATACACGCCCCGGCGGTCCAGGACTCCGTCCTCGGACTGCAGGCGTGGCTCCGATCGCAGGTGTCGGGGTTCACGCTCGATGCTCTCGGCGACATGTCGGCACTGAACGACCTCGCACACGACGCCGACTCGGCGGGTGCCTTCCTCGTCGGCGGAGGCGTCCCCAAGAACTACGTCCTCCAGACGATGCTCGTCACGCCGGGAGCCTACGACTACGCCGTCCAGTTGACGATGGACCCGCCGACTACCGGCGGGCTCTCGGGGGCAACGCTCGACGAGGCCCGGTCCTGGGGCAAACTCGAACCGGAGGCCAGAAACGTCTCGGTGTACGCCGACGCGACGATCACCTTACCGCTCGTCGTCGCCGGAGCGCTGGATCGACTTCGACGGTAGCGATGGACGGAGACATCCGCTCGTTTCTCGAAGACACGACAGGCGTCGAGGACCTCGATCCAGAGGCTCGGGTCTGTGTCGTCGCCGTACAGGAGTACACCTTCGAACAGTGTCGAAACGGCTTCTATCCGTCGCCGATCTCCTACCCGCGCTGTCGTGCCGAATTCGAGTGCATGGCTTTCTATCGAACCGCTCCGATCTCGGCGATACGCCACGTCGCTCCCGTCACCGACCGATTCGTCGACGATGGCTCCTGGATGGGTCCGGAGCGGTGGTCGAAGCTGATCGAGCCGTTTTCCGACGACGAGGAGGCCTTGGTGTTCGAATTGGGTGAACTACTCCCGCTTTCGGAGCCGATCGAAAACGATTTGAATGGGGTCCGTGGAGCGTGGTACTGCAGCGTTGCCGATCTCCGAACCGTCTCGACGTTGTCTGGCCTGTCGAAACGTTCCGAAACCGACTGAACCGGACCGGCGTTGGGCCGTTCGGAGAAACGGGCCGTGACGCTACTGTCGGCGGGTGTCGGTACTGCCACACTCGGGACACTGCGTCATTTCCCCGAGCGGGGGGTGTTGGACCGTACTCCAGTCGTCTGCCCCCGACGGTGCCTCGAATCCACACGCCAGACACTGGGTTGTGGTCTCAACTGACATACCCGATAGTTTGCCGTTGTAACATTTAATTGTGTCCCGATAATTATATGCCGGAACCCGCCGGTGTCTCTGGACTACGGGGCAATACTCTTCGGTATCGTCGTGTTAGGGCCTATCGGCCGATGACGAGGGCACTCTCCGAGCCGGCGTAGGCACCCGGCTGTGAGGAACCCTATGAGTGCCGAGGCCGCCATTTTTGACGGTAGACCACGTCTCTGAGTGTATCTGGTCGTGACCGCGGTAGACATAGCCCCCGGTCAGGTCTCACTAATTGGGCAGACACGCATTTAACAACGTTGCCGAGCAATCATACTGTATGGCCGCCGAAATTTCCGACCGGGTTCGAGAAATCGCGGAGGCTTATGGCCTTCCGGAATCCGAAGTGTTCGAGCGGGCACTCGAACGTGGTCTCGAAGACCTGTGGGAGGACCTCATTCTCGCGCAATACCTCGACGGAGAACT
>JARWGK010000101.1:0-6164 GCA_040409725.1 Natronomonas sp. | reverse complement strand
GTCGCGGTGCTCGGAAGCGGCCTCGACGGCGCGACTTTCGTCGTTGCGGTTCCCGACCAAATCGACATCAACGCGGGAACGGTCGTCGGCGAACTCGCGAGCATGGTCGGCGGCGGCGGCGGCGGCCCGCCGGATTTCGCACAGGGCGGCGGTCCGGACGCCGAATCGCTCGACGACGCACTGGAGATGGCTCCCGACGTGTTGCGGCAGGTACTCGAAGCCTGATCGGTCTCACAGCCAATCGAGGAACGTCCCCTCGATGAGCGTCTCCGACTGGTTGTCGATGTACGCCGCCTGCATCCCCCAGATTGCTTCTCCGAGCGGCGTCCCTCGGTCGACGGCGCGTTTCACGCGCCGATGTTTCCACGACGCCGGTGTGACGCCTCGATCGACCCGCTCGCGAAGCGGGTGGATGTAGCGGTTTGCCTCCTCGCTCGATAGGCCTCGCAACTCCAGACCGTCGCGGGCGTACTCGAACAGTTCTGCGTACATCTCCGCCGTATCGGTGGTCCTGACCCCGTCTGCCGTGATCCACCGAAACTCCGCGTCGATCCCGTCTTCGACTGCCGCATAGAAGTTCTCCTCGGCCTGTTCCCAGGGCTGGTCGTACACCGGATGCTCTCGTCTGGGAAGACTCTGCATGAGGCCGGCGTACACCGCAAGCAGTGCGATCGAGTCCCGGATCGTCGGCTGCCCCGGCAGCGGTCGAAACTCGATTCGGGCGTTTGCCGCGCTCTTCGTCGGTCCGTCGAACACCGGCCGAACCCACCGCCAGTAGCTGCCGTGTTTGTGCCGGAAGTGGGCAAACCGGTCGTCGTACCGTCCGCCCGATTCCTGCAGCACCGGGACGACTGTCTCGTCGTCGGCGATCCGTTCGAGTGCCTCCTCGACGGTGTCGAAATCTCTGGGAAACGCCACCTTCTGTGTGTCCGCCGGGTTGAGCACCGACTCGAAGACGGGAATTCGGTTTTCCATCCACCCCGTCTCGAGTATCTCCTCGGTGTCGGAATCGTACAACTCCGGCGGAAAAAACGGCGAGTTGACGGCGACGCCGAGGAGCGGTCCGGCGATTCGGAGTGCGTATCGAAAGTACTCGGGGATGTCGGCGGCGTGTGGGACCTGGTAGTGTGGTTGAATCGACGTGATGAGACTCTCCGGCATCACCGTGTCGGCGTCCAGACACACGTGTGGTGCATCGAGTTCGAGACTCGCCGCGTAATCGGTGTTCGCCATCGCGTGATACCGAACGGAGGCGGACATGTTCGATGCGAGTCTCGTTCCGTTGTCGTCGACACTTGAGGTGAGATACTCACTCGCGGTTTCGCCGATCGGCGGAACCGTCCACATGCCGTCGCTGATCAGGCTCATCCCTTCGGGGCTGACGCCTGCCTCGGCGGCGTCGATCTTCGCCTGCACCTCCGCTTCCTGTGCCCGAAGCCCGTACTTCGAAAGCGGCTGTGGTGCCGTCTGCAGTTCGGCGTTGTGCAGACCGAGTTCCTTCTCGAAGCCGATGTACTCGAGTAACCGCCGCGGAACGCGCATCAACGCGTCCGTTTCGGCGTCGACAGCGTACAGTTCGTACTCCAGGCCGATGCTGGCCTGTGGGTTGTCGAACTCGCCGTCGTCGATCGCCTCCTTGAGTGCCTCGAGTTCCTCGGCGACGCGTGATTCGAACGTCTCACCGTCGACACCGAGGGCCTCCTGCACCTGCGCCGCGAGTTCCGAGGCGGACATACCTCTCTCTGTGTCGGCAAACGATTTGAATGGTGCGGCCTGTGGCCTTCGTCTGCGCTGGAAATACCCCACTTACTGGCCGCGTTCAGCAAGGACTTTTGTACAGGGGACGGTTCGTAGCATACGATGACCGGATCGCCGGGCGACCCGACGCTCGATGTCGATCGACGGTGGGCCCTCGACGCCGTCGAATCTGTCTCACGAACGTTTGCCCTGACCGTGGATCTACTGGAGGAACCTGTCGCATCGTGGGTGTGTACCGGATACCTGCTCTGTCGTGCGGCCGATACGATCGAGGACGATCCTTCGATCCCACCGAAAGCCCGCGCTGAACTGCTCGAAACCTACGAATCCGCGCTGGATCCGGAGACGGACGTCACGATCGACGAGTTCCTCTCGGAGGTCGAACTGCACCGCCCCGAAGAACTCAACGACGACTGGGAGGCGCTCGTCCGCACCGACCGAACGATGCGCGTCTTCGAATCGTTCGATCCGCCGGTTCGGGAGGCCATGCGCGGTCTCGTCCGCGAGATGTCGACCGGGATGGCGAGTTTCCTCCGCCGACACGCCGAACACGGCGGCCTCAGGATCGAGACCGTCGATGAACTCGAGGAGTACTGCTGGTACGTTGCCGGAACCGTCGGCGAACTGTTCACCGGTCTCGTCTGGCAGTTCGACGAGCGTGCCGCCGACGCCGATCCGGATGACGCCGAGGCGTTTGCCCTGCTTTTGCAACTGGTCAACATCGCCAAGGACGTCCGGGTCGATTACGAGACCGAGGGCAACGTCTACCTTCCCGGCGAGTGGCTCACCGAGGAGGGCATCGACCACAGCGCCGTCGGCGACCCGGAGGCCACCGAAGCGCTCACCCGAGTCGTTCGTCGGGTTGCCGACCACGCCGAATCTCACGCACCCGGTGCCCGTCGGTATCTGGAGACGCTGCCGGCGGGCGAGGGGAACGTCCTCGAATCGATGGCGCTGCCGTATCTCCTCGCACTCGGAACGCTCCGTGAACTCCGCGGCCGTGCCGAGGAGTCCGTGACGAAACGGGATACGGTCAAACTCGCCCGCGCCGAGGTCGAGGCGCTGTATGCTCGCGCCGACGACGGACTCACCCACGCCGAGTTGGATCGACTCGCGGAGATCGTCCGACAGCGCCCGTATCACGAATCAGTATGAACCCATGTCGAGTGACGCCGGCGCCCCTTCGGCTGGCCCTCCCGCTGTCGCACTCGACACGCCGGTTTCGATCGGCGGACTGCGGCTCCGCAATCGGCTGTACCGCGCCCCGCTTCTGGAACACGCCGGCGACGACGACCCCGTCGACAGCCTGATCGCCGAACTGGAACCGTGTGCCGAGGCCGGGGTCGGTCTGATCATGCAGGGTGCGACCCCGATCCGTGGACGCGAGGGACGGGCGGTGCCGGGGATGACCGGATTCGACGATCCGGACCGCGTGGCGAGTATGCGCCGACTCACCGATGCGATCGGCGATCACGGCTGTCGAATCTTCGCACAACTCGCCCACGGCGGCCTCCGATCGATGGAGATCTGGCACGCCGGATATCGGCGCCGGAACCCGGGGCTTCGCCAGCGGGCCGTCTCCGAGCCACCGCTGCCGCTCCGACTCGGCGACAGACTCGGACTGCTCGAAATCGACGCCGACGTGCTGTCGACCGAGGCAGTGTACGAACTGGCGGCCGACTTCGGCGTTGCGGCAGACCGTGCCGCCGCCGCCGGCTACGACGGCATCCACCTCGCCGGAGCGACGATGGGGATCTTCCAGCAGTTTCTCTCGCCGTTCTACAACGACCGCACCGACGAGTTCGGTGGCTCCCTGGACGATCGACTCCGATTTTTCACCCTCGTCCTCGAAGAGATCCGCGAGCGGACCGACGTCCCCGTCGTGACGAAGGTTCCCGCCGAGACCGAAACGCCGTTTTTCGTCCGCGAGTCGATTTCGGGAACGGAGGCGGTCACCGCCTGTCGACGCCTCGCCGAGGCCGGCTACGACGGTCTCGTCCCCGTCCGATCCTCGCCGTTTTGGGATCACGCGATCATCCGCGGCGAGTTCGGTGCCGAGGGGTTCGACGACCGCTTCGAGGCCGGGTTCGCCGACGCCTTCGGCGGCCGATTCCGCCGTCGACTCGTCCAGTTCGCCGCCCGTATCGATGCGGCTCGAAACCCGTTCGAGGCGGCCTGGAACGCCGATCTTTGCCGACGCGTCCGACGTGTCGTCGACGTTCCGGTGCTGTGTGTCGGCGGGATTCGCGGGCGGGCCGAATCCGACCGGCTGCTCGGTGACGCCTGTGACATGGTCGGGATGGCCCGTCCCTTTTATGCCGAACCCCGACTTCCGGCACGTCTGCTGTCGAATACGACCGCCGAAGCGATCTGTGAGAACTGCAACAACTGTGTGCCGCCACAGGCCGCCGGCGAACCCGGCGTCTGTCGGACGTCCGCCGTACTCGAACGCAGAGGTCGACTGGAACAGGAGGGTGCCTACGAGACCGGCACCGACGGCAGGGACTGACGACGAAGTTAGACCGTCAGCGGTGGCGTCGTCTCGAAGGCCCCCTCGTCGGCCCCGGGGTCGTAACACTCGATTGCGTGTGCGACGAAGGAAGCCATCGCTTCCGGCCCCCACCGCGCGGTGTTGATCGAGAGATCATAAAAGGAGGTGTCGCTCAGATCGATGTCGTAGTACGTTTCGTATCGCTTTCTGTCGATCACGTCTCGGACGCGCATCTCCGCCGTCATCTCCTCGCGGTCGCGGGTGCGCTCGACGCGAACCTCCTCGGGGGCGTCGAGCCAGATCCGCAGATCGGCGTGATCCGCCGCGAGATGGCCTGCGAGTCGAGATTCGAGGATGAACGCCTTGTCTGCATCGCCCCACTTTGCCGCGATCTTCCGGAGCCGACGATCGAGCTCGCGATCGACCTCGTCCGTTTCGCTGGCTTCCGCGGTGAGCTGTGAGAGCGTCATGCCGCGGTCCTCGGCGATCTCACGGAACACCTCACCACCGGAGACGTATCCGCAGCCGAGTCGCTCGGAAAGCGCTTCACAGAGCGTCGTCACACCACATCCCGGCGGTCCGGAGACGGTGATAAACAGGTTCGTGTCGATCTGTCCACCGGCGCCGTTTGCTTCCGACATATCCGATGGTACGGCCCGATCCGGAATAAACCCGCCGTCATACTCGTCTCGTGATCCGTACCAATGCGGCGAGGAGTCGGCCGTCAGGGTTTTATTTATCAGTTCTGTAGTTCATTCACTCAGATGATCCTTGGCCGATCAGACGCCGGGGCAGTGGTATTCACCGTCCCGTCAGCTATCGTCGGTGCCGACACCACCGGTGCTGTTTCGCCCATTCGTTGCTCACTCGACGACAGCGACCACGCCACGACGCCACAGTCGGTCCGAAGTGACAGCAGCAGGCGTTCACCGATCCGACTCCAATGAGTCCTGGCGACGAGCCGACACACAGGCTGCGGTCGGTCCTGCTTGCCGGACTGATGATCGGCTGGCTGTTCGCCGGCACGGTCGCGCTTTCGGGAGCCGCCGTGGCAGACCCCGGCCCGGAAGACGTCGAAATCGACGGTGTCGTCGGCGAGGAACCGATCGAAATCCCGTCGGACGGGGCGGCTGACGCCATCGCCCTCACCAATCCGGCCGACGAGACGATCGATCCCGTCGGCGTCACGGCGACCGTCGACGGGGCAGTCGTCCTCAACGATACGGTGACGGTGGAGCCGGATACCGACACGATCGTCGAACTCGACGCCTCGGAGTCGGGGGCTGATCTCGACGCCGGGGAGTACGATGTCACGTTCACCGTGCCGGACGACTCACAGACGGTCGACGTGGTCGTGAATCCGACGGGAGACGTTGCGACCATCGCGGAGATCGCATCCGAACAACCCGTCGAGATCCCGTCGAACGAGGTCGGAGATATCGACGTGGTCTTCGAGAACCCGACAGATTCCGAGAGTACGGTCGAAGTCAGCGGAACGATCGACGGCGAGGGTGAGGTGCTGGCCGACACCGTTGCCGTTCCCGCCGACGGCGACACCGTCTCTGTCGCTCTCGACGCCTCGGAGGCGGGTGCAGACCTCACAGAGGGCGATTACACGCTGTTGCTTGCAGTCGACGGCGAGAACGGAGACAGCGAATCGGTCGAGGTGACGATCACAGACGCTACCTCGGACGACGAACAGGACCAAGTGACACAGATCGTCCGATTCGAGCCGTACGACGGCGGCGAAATCGGAGCCCAAGACGCCCGGCCGTCGATCGAGGACCTACAGGAACACGCAGACGAAACGAAGGAGCCGTTCAGACAGCAGTTCGGCGGCGGCGTGGGCGCAGACTCGGCTGCCCCGGTCACGATCAAACGGGAGTTCTGGCTCGCAAACGCAGCTGTCGTGGAG